>CAZXCE010000073.1:0-20087 GCA_964639175.1 uncultured Clostridia bacterium | reverse complement strand
GGATGAAATAAAACCAGTTATTCAGCCTGCTGTTTTCAGCCCTTAGCCCGATACCCTCAGCCCAAATTGATATAACTCCTTGAATCCAAAATGACATAAACCAGGAGTGAAGCAACTTGCAAACCACACACGCTGTTGAGTTAATTGCCAGAGTCCGTGAGAACCTGTGCCGGGTCATCATTGGAAAGCAACAGCAGATTGATTTTGTGCTGGCAGCTTTAATCAGTGGTGGTCACGTGCTTCTCGAAGATATTCCGGGGGTTGGGAAAACAACGCTGGTCAAGGCACTGGCGGCTTCGGTTGGTGGCAAGGTCAGCCGGATTCAATTTACCCCAGATTTATTGCCAACCGATATTGTGGGCGGCTCGATTTATAATCAGAAGGATGGTCAATTTCACTTTAACCCCGGACCACTGTTTGCCAACGTCATCCTGGCCGATGAAATCAACCGTGCTTCTCCGCGTACGCAATCTGCCTTGCTTGAAGCCATGGGCGAAAAACAGGTCTCAATTGATGGAAAATCAATCCGGCTGGAGCCACCGTTTGTGGTGATTGCGACCCAGAACCCGGTTGATTCGCACGGTACCTATCCACTGCCAGAGGCTCAGCTTGACCGGTTTGGCATGCAATTATCGCTGGGGTATCCGACAACCAGCGAACTCAAAGCGATTATGCTGGGTAATGGGGGAACAGCCAAACTTGACGACCTGACACCCGCGATGTCGCTCGAAGACCTGCTGGTGATTCAATCATTGGCCAGTAAAGTCGAAGTTGAGAATTCAGTGGCTGATTATTTGCTGGCTCTGGTGGATGCAACCCGATCACATCAAGCGGTCAAATTTGGGGTTTCACCACGTGGTGCGATTGCCTTTCTGGCGACTGCCCGGGCACTGGCATTTATGAGTGGTCGCCACTATGTCCTGCCTGATGATTTAAAAAAGCTGGCCGTTTCCGTTCTGGCACACCGGCTGGTACTGGATATGAAGTCCAAATATGGTGGTCTTCACAAAGACGCGGTGATCACTGAAATTCTCAAGACCGTGCGGGTTCCACGATGAGTAAACTCAGGGCAAGCCAGGTCAAAAATCGTTCCAGACGCCAGTCAAAGCTGGTAAATCTCGCCGAGCTTGTGGTCCGAGGCTATTTAACGCCGGCAGGTTGGGTCCTGGCACTGGTGACCGTGTTGAGTGGTGGGCTGGCTGCCGGGCGTGATGCTGATTTTACCCAGATGCCGGCAATTTATGTGGTGGCGTCGTTCTTTGTTGGTCTGTTTTCCACGGCCTGTGTGGTGGCGTATGTGCACAAATCACGCGTTTTCCTGCGCCGCCGACCTATTGTCTCGGCTACGGCAGGAAAAGAAGTTCTGATTGAAGTTGAAGCTGAAAACCGTTCGTCAACGCCAGCCTTCGGAATCGAGGTGATGGAACTTGGTCTTCCAGAGTCAATCACATCAAATTCAGAAAACGATCCAGCCGTGATTGACCGAATTGAGCCTGGGGCAACGGCCCGGATTGAAGTGCGCTTACGGTGTGAAAAGCGGGGCAGTTACACCCTGAAATACCTGTGTGGTGGCTCAACCTATCCCTTTGGTATTTGTCGCGGTTTGTTGCGAAGTCGTCAGGAGTCCACGTTTCTGGTGTATCCACAATTTGAATTGCTTGATGAATTTCAGGTGCCCGAAGGTCGGCGGTATCAACCAGGTGGCATCCTGGTTTCGTCCAATGTTGTTGAATCACCAGAGTTTATGGGCACACGGGAATATCGAACCGGAGACAACCTGCGGCATATTCACTGGTCATCCTGGGCCCGGTTGGGAAAACCAGTCGTCAAACAATTTCACGAAGAATATTTTGTCCGACTGGCTGTGATTGTGGATACCGAAGTTCCGGCTTCGGTTTCAGATGCTATCTTTGAAGCGGCTGTCTCTCAAACTGCGGCGATTGCCGAATTTCTTTCCCGCCAGGAATACCTCATCGACATTTTTGCAGTTGGCACAACGGTCTATCATTTTCAGTCAGGTCGCGCAATTGCCCATTTTGAAAATATTCTGGAAATACTGGCCTGTCTTGAACCAACACCTGAAGTTGACTGGAAAACCCTGTGGAATGAGTTGCTGGCCGAAGCAGCCAAACTGACCGCCATTGTGGTGGTCTTGTTGACCTGGAATGAGCAGCGGGCAGCATTTATCAATCAGTTGAAAGCGGTTGGAGTTGGCATTCGAGTGATTTTGGTGTCAGATCAGAAATCAGTGCCAGTGCCGGATAACTTCC
This sequence comes from uncultured Clostridia bacterium, assembly GCA_964639175.1. Taxonomy (GTDB): domain Bacteria; phylum Acidobacteriota; class Blastocatellia; order Chloracidobacteriales; family Chloracidobacteriaceae; genus JACQXX01. Next base: position 17,817 of record CAZXCE010000073.1, on the reverse strand, counting down.
TGGCCGAGGAATTTGTTCATTTGCATCAGGATTGAAAGCCGTTTATTCGCGACTGCCGGCTAAAAGCCTTCGGTTTTAATTCATATCAGAGGAGATCGTTCATTGTATGGAAACGCTTCGCACGCCAGAGAACCGATTTCAAGACTTACCTGGTTTTGACTTCTCGCCGAATTATTTGGATATCAACGGGTTACGAGTTCACTACCTCGATGAAGGAGCCCGTGATGGACACATCGTACTTCTGCTGCACGGCGAGCCGTCGTGGTGTTATCTCTATCGGAAAATGATTCCGGTCTTCACGGCGGCGGGGTTGCGGACTATCGCCCCAGATTTGATCGGGTTTGGGCGTTCGGACAAGCCGGTTCGGCGCGAGGATTATTCCTATCAGTTTCATATCGAAATTCTCAAAACATTCATTGAGCGCCTTGAACTGACTGACATCACGCTGTTTTGTCAGGATTGGGGTGGATTGATTGGTTTGCGCGTGGTGGCCGAAATACCTGATCGATTTGCCCGGATTGTGGCGGCCAATACGGCACTTCCAACGGGTGACCATCCAATGCCGGAAGCCTTTTTGCAATGGCAGCATTTTTCACAAACCACACCGGTCTTTCCAATTGGGACCATTCTCAGCCGGGGCTGTGTCAGCCAGCTTTCCCCAGAGGTGATCGCGGCCTATGATGCGCCGTTTCCGGATGATTCCTACAAAGCCGGCGCCCGAGTATTTCCAAGTCTGGTTCCAACCCGCGCCGACGATCCAGAAGGACTCAAGAATCAACAGGCCTGGGAAGTGTTCAAGCAGTGGAACAAACCGTTCCTGACAGCTTTCAGCGACAAAGACCCGATTACCCGTGGTGCGGACGTGGTCTTTCAAAAGTTGATCCCGGGTGCCAAAAATCAGCCGCACACCACGATTTCCGAAGCCGGACATTTTCTTCAGGAGGATAAAGGCGAGGAACTGGCGGAGGTGGTCGTGAAGTTTATTTTTGGGAGTGCGACGGCTTGACGTCGCTTTGGTATGAAAAAGCGGTGTCAATCCATTGCACCCCATCGCCGGAAAATAAATGATGAAGCTCCCATTATTTTTCCAACACCGGTTGATTCCAAATGCAGTCGGACTCCTGGCCTTTTATGCGCTCGCCCAGTCACCCCGCAATACCCTGAGCAGTCACTGGGAAGTCTTCTTTCTTGCTGCCGTGCCGTTTGGGATCTGGCTGGGGCTGAATTATTTTTTCTGGTTTAAGCCCAATCCCAAAAAACATCCACCGGAAGATCGGGCCAGGTGGTGGTATTACCTGGCTGATATCGGGTCGTTGCTGGCCGGACTGGTCGTGATAACTTTTTTGGCAACCTTGATCCCTCCAGTTCGTCGGGCAATTGCCCGTTATGATCACCGACTGGTAAACGGGTTAACTTCATATTATGGCGGCATTGGGTTTGCCCGACGTGGAGATTTGTACACTCGTCAGCTTGGGCCGGTTTTGCTCCGTGATACCAGAGTGACCAGCCGTCGAATGCAGCATTTGAATCCGGATGAGATTGACCTGATTTCCGAACGGGCAGAGTGGTCACTTTATTTTGCCGCTCTGCGGCTCCAGGGGCTGACCGCCGAACAAATTTGGGATTTGCCGGAAGGCAAACACCTGATTCTCGGCACGGTTGTGGCTGAGTTGTTTCCGCCCTACTGGTGGACCGAGGCCGGATGGCTCCGACAAGAACTGAAAACTTCACCGCAGGCAGAATTCAAACTGGGGCTCATTGACCCTCAGTTTGCAAAAATCAGACTGGCGCAATTTTTTCAAACTCCGACTTCAAATACCCAGGAGGAACTCCGGGCGCTGGTGTTTCTGGTCAGTCGAAGTCCCGATCTGTTGTCTCAATCACAGATTGATCTGGCTTTTAAAGTCTGGGCTGAAAAAAGCACTGAAACCGCCAATGCTCTGACTGATATGGCGACCAACCGGTTGAAATTCAAGCAGTTTGCCGCTGCCGTTGGGATTGCTTCAGAAGTTGAATATTCATTGAAAGTCCCTGATGTTTTTCCAGCAGAAGTCAAAGCTGAGTTTCTTCAATCGCTGTCGGAATTTCTGATGTCGTGTGGATTTCACCCGAGGCCAGGAACCCAGGTGCAATTCTCGGTCACCGTCGAAAAGCGAACCTATGAAAATGTGCCCTTTGAGTCTTATGAGCTGTATGAACAGAAAATAAAAGAAGAACAACGCGTCCAAACCAGTTCTTCTTACAAAGGTGTGCCTTCATACCAGACCAAAACTGTGGAACGAACCGAATATCAGCGGAAAACCCAAACCGGCACGGCTCCTGCGCTTGATGTTCCAACGGCTGTTTTTTCAATTACTTATCATGGCCAGACCGAGACGTTGATTGCTGCTCCGGCTGGACGGGTTGAAACCAATTACTCAAGTTTGTTTGATCAATATATGTCGGGTGGCGACTTACACTGGGTCCATAAACTGTATTTTGAAGAATTCGTCAAAGCCACGGTTCTCAAGCCCTGGCGCCTTGGTCTGGAGCGGGTTGAAGATGATAAAAAGGCGCATTTTTACGACGAGTTTTAACGAGGAGTGCGACGGCTTGACGTCGCTTTGGTATGAAAAAGCGGTGTCAGGCCACCGCACTCCACAGCCTTAAACGCCTTTAATATTCTTCCGATAGTTCCGACTGAGCATCAACTGGGTTCCATCATTGAGAATGACATTGCAGTCACCGTGGAAGAGAGCTTCGAGTTTGCGAATGCGGTCCGAGTTGACAATCGTGGAGCGGTGGATGCGGATAAATTTCGCCGGATTCAACTGACTCTCCAGATTGCTTAAAGTTTCACGCAACAGATGAGAATCTTTCCCGGCATGCAGCCGCACATAGTTGCCTTCCGCTTCGATCCAGTCAATTTCTTCAACTTTAAGAAAAATCACGTCGCCGCCGTTTTTGATCACAACCCGGTCGAGAAAATCGGTTGGAGCCTTCAGGTCTTCAAGGCAATCCAGGATGCGCCGCGTCAATGAATGGTCGCGTTGCTGTTTGATGTGATCTTTGGCGCGTTGCAGGGCTTTGCGAAAGCGTTCGCGATCAATTGGCTTTAAGACATAGTCAAGGGCGTGGACTTCGAAGGCATTCACCGCATATTGATCATAAGCCGTGACAAAGATAACGGATGGAATTGCGTCAGAGGGAAGTGATTCCAGGGTGTCAAACCCGTCCATCTCGGGCATCTCGACATCAAGAAAAATCAAGTCCGGAGTCTGATCAATAACGAGTGCGACCAGCCCGCGACCCGTCCCACATTCGCCAATCAGTTCAATGTCGGGATCATCTTCGAGCAACGCCCGAATGCCAGCACGGGCTAAGGGTTCATCATCTGCAATCACCGCTTGAATTTTCATACCATGCTCCGTTCATAAATCGGGCCTGCTACCTGGGGAAACACTGCTGGGATGTAGGGAAGCTCGACGACAACTGAGAGTCCGCCTTGTGGAATATCAATCAGTTCAAGCCGATGCTGATCGCCATAGAGTTGTTCCAGGCGTTCCCGCGTGTTGTGCAGACCAATCCCTTTTGGTTTTCGATGAGATTGAGGGGCGCGTGAGAGGCCGGGTCCATCATCATTGATTTCAATGCGCAGACGGCCAGTTTTCTGGGTGGCCTTGATCGAAATGGTGCCTGGCGTGGCGCGGGGGGCAATGCCATGTTTGATGGCGTTTTCAACGATTGGCTGGAGTAACAGGTTTGGAACCAGTGCATCCTGAGTGGACAGGTCAATGTCAAAAGTGACTGACAGGCGATCCTGAAACCGGGTTTGTTCAATTGCCAGGTAACATTTCAGAAACTCAAGCTCACGCTGAAACGAGACTTCCTGAGAACTGGAATTTTCAAGGGTCAACCGCAGGAAATCCCCCAGTTGAGCCACCATTTTATGGGCTGCCTTTGGGTCAACGAGCACCAGTGTCGAGATTGAATTGAGGGTATTAAACAGAAAATGCGGCTGTAACTGCATTTTGAGCGATTGCAACTGGGCATTGACGAGTTGGGTTTCAAGCCGCGACGTTTGCAACTGAGACTCAAAGTACTGGCGCTGATAGACATAGGAGTGGTGCAATAAAATAATGACCCAATACACCATCACGCCGCGATCCAGTCCCCAAATCACTGAATTGATCAGTGTTTGCACGTTAAACGGAACGCTCAGCACCGTCTGGTTTACCAGCCGTGGAATTGTCATCCAGGCAACTGAGAAAAAAAGGCTACAGATCAGGTGCAAGAGCAGTCGCGGCACCAGAATCTGACGCTCGATCCGCAGATGGCTTGAAATCCAGATAATCCCTGGGGTTGCCACGGCTCCAACAAGACAAAAAGTAAATTCCGGCAGGAAAATTTCAGAAAAGACAATCGTTTCACCGCGTCGCCAGTAAAAGGCAGCGCCTTGCAATGAAAAGAAAGCCGCGACGATGGTCCAAATGCCCAGCAAGGCCAGGCTTTTGGCCCATCGGTTGGTTCTTAAAACTTCAATCGTGTCTACGATCACAGGACCTGCCAGTTATTTGAGAGATGCTTTTAAGATGATGTGCTGGTTGAGTTTATCGGGAGGGAACATCGTTCCGTCTTTGTCAAAACTCTCCCACTGGCTATTGGCGATAAAGTAAATTGAATGATTGACGATGACTCCCAGCGTCGGATCTTCCAAATGCTGGGTTCCACGTTCGATTACAGACAATTTTTCAATCCGGCTCAGTTTGGGATCCAGATCAAGCCGAATCACACGTTTCGGCAAAATTCCATTTTGCATCCCAATCAGCGAATTCTGATGCAGGTACAGTCCGTCAATCCCAAGCAGTAGCATTTCCGGGGCCGCTGGCACCAGCGAAAAAGTTTTGGTTGCCAGATCAAGGATGCCAATTCCAACTGAATAATCGGCGACAAACATCCGTTTGCCATCCGGTGTTAACGCCATACCCTGGGGAGAAACCAAAGGAGATGTATCCAAAAATCGTTCAAGCGTATCGGTGGCGGCTGAGATCCGATAGAGTCCACCAGATTTACTGTCGGTGATATACACGTCGCCTTTCGGGTGCAATTCCAGGTCGCCAAAAACGTGACCCTGTTCAGAGTTGGGCAGGATGTATTTCTTCACGAGTTTATGGGTTTTCAAGTCATATTGAAAAACACCTGCCTGACCGTCTTCTTCAGCTTTAAACCCTTCAATTTCGCGTACCACTGACGTGCAGAGCCAGAGCCGATTGCGTTTGGAGTCAACTTTCATCCCAAACACACCCCATAGCCCATCCTGACCACTCGTGAGAAAGTCAGAAACCTTGCCGTCCTGGGTGATTTTAAAGATTTTGCGCTTGCGAACACTGCTGACCAGAAAGGCTTTTTCAGAGGGCAGATAGGTAATGCCTTCGGTAATCAACCCTTTCTCGGCCAGTTCAAAGGCCACCTGGCTCCCCGCGACTGGTTTTTTCAACGCTTCAAAGGTTTGCACCGCCTGGGTAAATTCGGGTTTAGCCTGCAACGGCTTCAGATCTTCATCCTGGTTGAGGTCAATGTAATTCCCCATGTGGGAAAGCTGGGTCAGTAACCGCAGGCTTTCAGATTGATTCCCGGTAAGAAAGCTGGCACGGGCCAGGTGATAGAGCACCGGCGGGAAGTTTGGCCGGAGTTTGGCAGCTTCACGCACATTTTCCAGATACCCGGCAAAGTCTTTCTTTTGGTAAGCTTGCATCCCTTTGCGGGCCAGGTCCCTGGATTTTTGAACCGGGTTTTCAGAGGGTTGATTTTGAGCGGTTGTCAATGAACAGGTCATCAGGGTAAAGCCAAACAGTGCTGTAAATGAGAAAAGGCGGCGCAGTGAACGCCGTGAGAGGAAAATGCTCATAGCCGTATGAAGTGTGTCCTTCGTTAGAAATTTGAGGAGTGAGGTCGTAGGCTAAAGACTCAGATGATGGAACACAAGTCCGTCAGCGTGCTTCGCAGGAAACGCGAGAAAACTGAAACTGTTCAACCCGGTTTTTTCCGTTCAGGTTTCCCGAAACAGTGGCGACAAGAAAGTCAGGTTTCGTTAACCGGTACTCGATTTTTTGTGGGAAGTCGTGGTCAGGGTTTTCAAAAATAGCTTCAGTTGCCGATGCTGAAGTTACCTTAAACCTGGCTGTCTTTTGACCTGATGGATGAGCCGTGAAAACCAGATTGGGTCCATCTTGCCGCAGTTCCATAAATTCGACTGAGACCAGTTTGCCATTTTTGACCGTTCGACCCATGCCGATCATGATCCCTCCGGAAGGTGGCATCCACTGTTCCTGGCTATGCAGGGATGGTTGTTTTGACTCCCAGCACCCGCCAAGCCAGGCCAGAGACTGGATATCTAATGTGGGTGGTTGAGGTGACCAAACGTGCACCATTGAAGAGACACAACACACAGTGGCAATCAATAAAAATTTCATAACACGTGAATAAAACTGGAGAAACGCACTGGACGTGATTGGGTGAAAGTCTGGTAAAGGATTCTACACCAGAGGCTTGATTGGGCAATGGTTCTGGTTTAAGTCGGTGCAAATGCTGGACAAAGTGGAGCAGTCTGGGACAAATCGTGTCGTGAAGCTTCGGCAAAACCCAGCGATTGAAAGGGAACAATACTTGACAAAAAAGTAAGGTATTCAATAGAGTGGCCCTGCTCGCCTCTGAGCAGACCCAACTTCCCCAGGTGACACCATCACAAATCGAATGAGTTTATGAGAATTACCGCACTTGAAGAGTACGGCCTCCGGTGTTTGTTGCAACTTGCACGCCAACCCGAAGGTGACTCGCTTTCACTCAAGGAAATTGCCAAACGCGAGGGCATCTCGACGGCCAATGCCGGAAAAGTGCTCTGGCTCCTGAGTAATGCCGGCATTGTTCGGTCAGTTCGAGGTGTCAAAGGGGGGTATGTGCTGGCCAAGGCGGCCAACGAAATCTCGGTTGGCGATATTATCGGCGTTTTGGATACCGAAGCGATGGACGATCATTGCAAGAGTTTTTCCGGTGCCCAGGAAGTCTGTGTCCATCACGATGACTGCGGCATCCGACCGGTACTCCATACACTGAACCAGACTGTCCATCAGGTGCTTGGAAAAATTACCCTGGCGCACCTGATTCATTCCGAAGGCGATGTCAACCAGCGGTTGTTTCAGCTTCGGCGCATTCCAAAAACGGGAGAACTCGAAGCCACCGCCTTCCGGTCATCAATGTAAGAACCAGAAGAACAAAAAGTGGAGCGATCTTTAGGGTTGGTTGAAGGAGAATTATGAGCACAATTGCGGCACTTGCAGAACAGGAATACAAATACGGGTTTACCACTGAAATTGAGTCGGAGGTCGTTCCGCGTGGGCTGACTGAAGATACCGTCCGCCTGATTTCCGAAAAAAAGAACGAGCCGGCGTTTATGCTTGAGTTTCGACTCAAGGCGTTTCGCCAGTGGCTGAAAATGACACCGCCGGCCTGGTCAAACGTTACCTATCCGGCGATTGATTTTCAGGACATCATTTATTATTCGGCCCCGAAACCCAAAGCCAAACTCAACAGCCTGGATGAAGTTGATCCGGAATTGCTCGACACCTTTGAAAAACTGGGCATTCCACTCAACGAACAAAAAATGCTGGCCAATGTAGCCGTTGACGCCATTTTCGACAGCGTTTCGGTGGCAACGACCTTTCGGGAAAAACTGGCCGAAGCTGGTGTCATCTTTTGTTCGTTTTCTGAAGCCCTGCAGCACTATCCAGAACTCATCAAAAAATATATGGGTTCAGTCGTGCCGATCAGCGACAATTTTTATGCCGCGCTCAATTCGGCTGTGTTTTCCGACGGCTCGTTTTGCTTTATCCCCAAAGGCGTGACCTGCCCGATGGAGCTTTCAAGCTATTTCCGAATCAATAACCCGGACACCGGACAGTTTGAACGAACATTGATCATTGCTGAAGATGGTGCCTCGGTTTCATATCTTGAGGGATGCCACCCCGCTGGCGAACAAGTATTGACTTCGAATGGATGGTCGAACATTGAAGGGGTTAAACCTGGGGATCACGTTTTTGACCACAATGGAGATTTGCAAAAAGTGCGGGCCGTGATGACTCGTCATCATAAGGGTGAAATGTTGACGATTCGCCCAGTATCCCGTTACAACTCATTCAAATTAACCCCAGAGCACCCGGTGTTAATTATCAAAAGATCATCTGTCACTACCAATCGTCCGTTACGCAATGGTTGGTTACCTGAGGTTGACTCGAAAAAGTTAATGTCTGCCAAACCAGAATGGGTTCCAGCCCGAGAAGTAGAAAAAGGCGACTTTGTTTTGGTTCCAAAATTAAATCAACCCAAAACAACATCATTCACAGATGAAGAAGTTGAGTTGCTTGGGTACTACTTGGCCGAAGGAAGCACTTATTTCAACAAGGCGAACAAGCAATTCACGAATCAGTTTTCATTTGGTCAATCTGAGAGGGCTTTAGCTGAGCGTGCCCAGGACTTAGTTCAAAAATTGTCAGGAAAAAGAGCATATCTCACTGAACAGCCGGAAAAACACGGGTTAACAGTTTCTTTTTACTCTGAACAATTCTCAGATTGGTTTACCCGCCATTGTGGCAAGGGAGCCTCAACAAAAGAGTTAAGTCCGGAATTGATGGCATTGCCTGAAGATCAGATTTCCATCTTCCTGAAGGCGTATCTAGCTGGAGACGGGAACATTTGTGACCGGCAGGGATCAACCATGGTTCGTTTTTGCACCACATCGGAAACCGTGGCCCAGCAAGTGCAAATGTTGTTAAACCGGGTCAATAAACACTCCTGGATTCAGGTTCGTCCAGGCGGGGAAGTGAAATTTTCAAATCTTGATAGCCGGAAAATCAACCGTGTTCCTCTCTACCATGTTGGATATACCGAAAATAAAAGTTGGGACATGGTTCGAGAAACAAATACCCACTTTATTGTCCCTATTCGCGAGATTACATCTGAGCCGTTCGACGATCTTGTGTTCAATTTAGATGTAGATGAAACCCACAGCTATCTGGTTCGGGGGGTTGCCGTTCACAACTGCACTGCACCTAAATTCGATAAGAATCAACTCCATGCCGCTGTGGTTGAGCTGGTTGCACTTGATAATGCCACCATCAAATATTCAACCGTGCAAAACTGGTATGCCGGTGACAAAGACGGGAAGGGCGGAATTTATAATTTCGTGACCAAGCGCGGGAAATGCCTGGGTGCCAACTCAAAGATTTCCTGGACGCAGGTTGAAACGGGATCGGCCATCACCTGGAAATACCCAAGCTGTGTGTTGATTGGGGACAATTCAGTTGGGGAGTTTTATTCAGTTGCCCTGACCAACCATCTTCAGCAGGCTGATACTGGCACCAAGATGATCCACATCGGAAAAAACACGACCAGCACGATTGTGTCGAAGGGAATTTCCGCTGGCCGGTCAAACAATACGTACCGTGGATTGGTCAAAATCATGCCGGGGGCTGACAATGCCCGCAATTACACCCAGTGTGATTCAATGCTGATTGGACAGGCGTGCGGGGCCAATACCTTTCCCTACATTGAAGTTCAAAACAACTCCGCCACGGTTGAGCACGAAGCCTCAACGTCAAAGATCAGCGAAGAGCAGATTTTTTATTTCCTGCAGCGCGGTATTTCGCAGGAAGACGCGATTTCAATGATCATCAACGGCTTTTGTAAGGAAGTCTTCCGTGAACTGCCGATGGAATTTGCCGTCGAAGCATCGCGTCTGCTCGGAATGAAACTGGAAAATTCAGTTGGATAATCAATGAGTCAATAGTCAGTCGTCAGTGGTCAGTTGTTCGATAATTTGATTTCTTAGAATGACTTCAATGCCTGCTGATGAGCGTGACCAATTTCAATACGTACAAATCAGGTGGTGGGAAGCCAGGAACAAGGCACAAGTCGTTTTTTCAAACCCTGAACCCTGAACCCTGAACCCTGAACCCTATACAGGTGAGGAAATTGTGTTAGAAATTCGAAATCTGCATGCCACCGTCAACGACATCGAGATTCTGCGTGGAATCAATTTGACGGTGAAGCCAGGTGAAATCCACGCAATTATGGGCCCAAATGGCTCAGGTAAAAGCACGTTGTCCAAGGTTCTGGCTGGCCATCCAAGTTATGTGGTGACCGATGGCGAAATCCTGTTCAAAGGCAAAAACTTGCTCGAACTGGCGCCCGATGAACGAGCCCGCGAAGGCATCTTCCTGGCATTTCAATATCCGATTGAACTTCCAGGGGTAAGCAATGCCACGTTCCTGCGACTGGCCTATAACCAGATTCGCAAACACCACGGCGAAGAAGAACTTGATCCATTGGAATTTGACGATTTGCTCCAGGAAAAGCTGAAAGTCATTGAAATGGACAAGTCGTTTATCAACCGCTCCGTCAACGAAGGCTTCTCCGGCGGGGAAAAGAAACGCAACGAGATTCTGCAAATGGCGGTTTTAGAACCCAAACTGGCCATTTTGGATGAAACGGATTCTGGCCTCGATATTGATGCCCTGCGGATTATCTCCAATGGAGTCAACAAGCTCCATACGGATGACAACGGCATTATCCTGGTGACGCACTATCAGCGGTTGCTGAACTACATCACGCCTGATTTTGTGCATGTGTTGTATCAGGGCCGAATTGTGAAATCCGGCGGAAAAGAACTGGCGCTCGAACTCGAAGCCAAAGGCTATGACTGGATTAAGGAAGAAGAAAAAGAATTCCGTCAGGCCGCCAAATAATATGGAGTGCGGCGGCTTGACGCCGCATACTGATAATGTGGAGTGCGGCGGCTTGACGCCGCTTTGGTACCGTAAGGATTTATGACTCCTGAACTGTCAAAACAAAAACATTTGTATCAAACCATTTTTGAAGCGGTGGCAATGGCTGAAGCCGGAAAGTCACCACGCTGGCTGGTTGATTTGCGTGCGGCGGGTGTGGCGGCGTTTGAACGGATTGGGTTTCCGACCATTCGGGACGAAGAATGGAAATACACCAATATCGCCCCGATTGCCAAACAGGCATTTACGCCAGGTGTCGCCGGACACGTTGAAGCCGTTTCAAAGCTCATCCCATTTTATCCTGAAGCTGAATCCAGCCGACTGGTGTTCCTCAATGGACGGTTAAACCACGAACTCTCGGCGTTCCCATCTCTCCCGTCAGGATGTGTGGTGGGTCTGCTAGCTGACGTCTGTGAAACACACCCGGAAGTAGTCCAAAAATACTTTGGGCAGGTGGCCACCCCGGATCAGAATGGATTTACCGCACTCAATACCGCCCTGATGAGTGATGCCGTGGTGATTTATATTCCGCGAGGCAAAGTGGTTGAGACACCAATCAATTTGTTTTTTGTCTCAGATCACGCGGCTGATTTTCAGGCGACGTTCCCACGGGTGCTCATCGTTGCCGAACAGGCCAGCATCGCGACGGTGGTTGAAAACTACCTGGCGCTCGATGATGAATCAGGCCGGTTTGGTGACCGTCCATACCTGACCAATGTCGTCACGGAAATTGTGCTCGAAGATGGCGCCATTTTGGAGCATTACAAAGTCCAGAAAGAAAGCCTGAATGCCTATCATATTGGCAACACGAGGGCTCGACTCCAGCAGGCGGCGGTGTTGAACGGGTATTCTTTTGCGCTCGGCGGTCAAATCTCCCGCAACCAGATTGATGTTGCCTTTACGGCGCCTGGCGGTGAGTGTGCATTGCAAGGGTTGTATTACGTGAGCGGGAAACAACTGGCAGACGTGCATTTATCGGTTGATCATGCTTATCCGAACTGCACCAGCCAGATTCTTTACAAAGGAATGCTGGACGATAAGGCGCGCGGCGTGTTTGATGGGAAAGTATGGGTCCGAACCGACGCCCAGGGAACAAACGCCAACCAGACCAACAAGAATTTGTTGCTTTCAACCAGCGCCCGCGTTGACACCAAACCGCAGCTTGAAATTTTTGCCGATGACGTCAAATGCAGCCACGGCGCCACCGTTGGTCAGCTCAACAAAGACGAAATCTTCTATTTACTGAGTCGCGGGCTTCCACTGGAACAGGCCCGAACCATGTTGACTTTTGCTTTTGCCCAGGAAGTTGTAGACCGGATCAAAATTGAATCCATCAAATCAGGATTGGGCCGGGCAATTTCAACCCGCATTGCCGGACGTGGTTAAAAAACCAAGAATGAAGAATTGAGAATGAAGAATGAAGAATGAAGAATGAAGACCAGGGCAATTTCTCAAACAGAGAACGAATTCATAATTCATAATTCATAAAGACTTTGGAGAAAAAGTGATATGGCAGTTGCACAAAATTCCCTGGCGGTAGCTGAACCGCCCACGTTCAATGTCGAACACATTCGGGCTGATTTTCCAATGCTCAGACAGCAGGTGAATGGGAAACCGCTGGTCTATCTGGACAATGCCGCCACGAGCCAGAAGCCCCAAGTCGTGATTGACCGCATCAGCCGGTATTATTCGGAAGAATATGCGACCGTGCGGCGCAGCATCCATAAACTCTCTGAAAAAGCCACCATTGCCTATGAACACACCCGCGAAGTGGCTGCCCGGTTTTTAAACGCTCCATCAACCCGGCAGATTATCTACACGCGTGGCACAACCGAGGCGATCAATCTGGTAGCCCGTGGATATGGCGCAAAATTTATTTCAGCCGGTGACGAAGTTCTGGTTTCGGCCACCGAACACCACGCCAACATTGTGCCCTGGCAAATGATTTGTGCTGAAAAAGGGGCAACGTTGCGGGTGATCCCGGTCAATGACCAGGGTGAATTGATCCTCGAAGAGTATGAAAAATTGCTCACTGACCGCACCCGAATTGTGTGTGTCGGGCATGTTTCCAATGCGTTAGGGACAGTTCATCCAATCAAACACATGATTTCACTGGCCCACGCCAAAAATATTCCATTTCTGGTGGATGGCGCTCAGGCGGCGCCACATATGAAGGTTGATGTTCAGGACCTGGACTGTGACTTCTATGCGTTTTCAGGCCATAAAGCGGTTGGTCCGACCGGGATTGGGATTTTGTATGGCAAGGCTGAACTGCTTGAAAAGATGAATCCGTTCCTGGGCGGCGGCGATATGATCGAATCGGTCACGTTTGAAAAAACGACCTATGCTCCGATCCCTCATAAGTTTGAAGCTGGGACCCCTGCGATTGCCGAAGTCATCGGTCTGGGGACAGCCATTGATTACCTGACTGGAATTGGGCTGGATCGCATCCAGGCGTATGAACACGAATTGTTGGAATACGGCACTCAGGTGCTGTCGGCGATTCCACAGGTGAAGCTTATTGGGACAGCAGCCCACAAGGCGGCGATTATTTCCTTTGTTTTAGATGGCATTCATCCGCACGATATTGGCCATTTCCTTGATCAGGAAGGAGTTGCCATTCGTGCCGGTCACCATTGCGCCCAGCCGGTGATGAAACGGTTTGGCGTCCCTGCCACGGCTCGGGCTTCGTTTTCTTTCTACAATACCCGAGAGGAAATTGATGAACTGGCCAAAGCGATTCTGAAGACGATAGAGGTATTTAGCTAAATGTCGAGTTACAACAGCGAGTTGTACCAGCAGGTCATTCTTGATCACAACAAGAATCCCAGGAATTTTAAGGCGCTTGAAAACCCGACGTGCATGTGCGAAGGGCACAACCCGCTCTGTGGTGATCAGATAACCGTCTTTATCAACCTGGATGGACCGGTGATCAAGGAGATTACTTTCACTGGCGTGGGATGTGCGATTTGCAAAGCTTCAGCCTCAATGATGACGGCTTTTATCAAGGGAAAGCCGAAGGAAGAAGCCGAATTGCTCTTTCACGAATTTCACAAAATGGTCAAAGGCGAGCTGAATGTGAATTCTGAAGCGCATCATCTGGGCCGGCTGGCGATTTTTTCAAACGTGAGTCATTTTCCGGTGCGGGTCAAATGTGCCAGTCTCCCGTGGCACGCGATGCACTCGGCCTTAGAGCAAAAAGGATCTGCCTCAACCGAATGAGGCACAGGAGCCTGGCTTGCAAAGGCCGGCTCTGACAACGGTGTTCGTCTCGTACAAGCAAGTGGGCTGTATGGAATGATTGGGTACATTCCATACAGCCTTTTTTTATTGAAACAAACAGTTTTTACCACAGAGGACACAGAGGAGCACAGAGGTGAACTGGTCTTACTGTGCCATCTGTGGTGACAGATAACTTCAATGACAGCAAGCGGGTTTTTTGGAAACCGCACTGTCTTTCCCAAAATATTTCTGCCAGGGAAGAGTTTTGGACTTTGACGCTTCGGGTCGGAAGGCGTCAGCCCAGTTGTACATTTCAACCGGTGAACTGAAGAGCAGGCTGGAGGCCATTTTCAATTTGGCCTGTTGCATAATGTCCACGCCACCCATTTTGATCGGAGGCTGGTCAGCAATTATGGCCTGGATCGGGTCAACTTCCTGGTATTTTGCTTTCTGATTTGGTGATTTGTCTGTCCAGGCAGACACATAATTCATAAAAACGAGGCACATTTCATCGGTGGTCTGTTCGCCCCATTCAACCTGCTTCGGCGGATTGTTTGGATTGAGCGGGTTGGCCATTGAATTGTCATAGATCGCGGTTGCTGTGATGATCGTTCCGCCAGGGAGCGTGATTGGTTCCTTGAAGGCATAGGTGCCCTGCCAGCGGAAATCCCAGGCGGGAATATTCACCAGACAAATTTTTTCGCCGCCAGGGAGTCTGGCTTCGACCTGAATGCTTTTTCCCAGCAAATGCATGTGGGGTGTAATTCCCAAAACTTTGATATTCCAGAAGAACGGAACCGTCATAACGGCTTTGACTTCGTGGCTGGCGGCACCGGCTGGAATCTTGAAGAATGGATTGACAAGGGGTAACACCTGAAGCTCAGTTTCGACCGGTTCTTTGGCGAAATGCAACCCTAACCGGGTCCGGTCGGTAAAGGCAGTTCCATTGGGGTGATAATGTACCTGCATCACGATGCGCGAGTTTTTCGGGATCTTGACGCCGATCCCTTTGGGCGTAAATCGAGGGAAGTTCCCTGGTGCCCACCCGCCCAAAAGCGCGGCTGGGATGAATCCCGGACCACCAAATGAAGTGTATCCAGGGGCTGGATCATCGGCATCCAGGCGCTCGGCTTCTCCTGAAGTATCAACAAAGAGCAACACGTGATGCACAACTTCAGCCGCATCCGGCAGGATTTCTGAGGCGGTCAAGAAGGCTTCCTGATCAAATTTGTGCGGTAACACAAAGCATTGATAAATATCATCACCTGAAGCGGGAATCGAAAAAGCTTCTGGGGAAGCCAGTTCAAGCTCCGGTTTGCCCAGTAACCAGTCGGCAGAGAAGTTGACTGGCGGCGGAAGATGTTTGGCTTTGCCTTCTGGGGCGCCAGCATCGGCCCAGCGTGCAATCAGGTCAATTTCTTCGGTTGAGAGAACCCGCTCATCATTAAAACTTCCACAACCCGATGCCGCTTTCCAGGGAGGCATGCGCTTGGCCTGGGTTTCGGCTTTGATCGCCTGTGCCCAGGGTTTTGCCTCGTCATAGGTCATCAGTGAGAATGGAGCGATGTAGTTGGGGTGATGACAAACCTGACAATTTTTTTGAAAAATACGAACAATTTCTTTGTTAAACGTAGGGACTTTTTGCTTCGATTGGGCCGCAACTGTTTTATGCAGCCAGGGTTTGGAATAGGAAATAAGAAATAAAGTTCCAGTGAAGATCAACAGAGTCAGCAAAATAGCTTTTCGCATAGTCGGCGTTCCTGAAATTGTGAGGAGTTCAATTGGTGGTTGAGTGGATGGCAGATTATAGCCTTGAATCTTTCAGAAACGCACCAAAGACGTGCTGAATGACCGAAAGTGAAGGGCGAACGACGAAGAATATCAGTCTGCGGTCAGTACCACCTGCGTGAGCGGGTGGGTTGCAATGACCTGACCCCATCCACTTACGCAGATGGTACTGACCGTTCTTAGCCGCGCATATTCATCAAATTTCCTGATTCGTAGCGGCGCAGCCCATAATAAAAAACTGATCCACCAATCCCCACGGCCAGCACGCCTCCCAAAAATGAAAGAGCTGCGTGAACCAGGGAGAATTCTCGCAGGGCGGTGATAGGCAGGTTATTGATAAACATGGCTGGAATCACGATAAACAAAATGACTTTGACCGGTCCTTCAAAAATAACCGACGGGTAGGTACTGAAGGTGATTAACGAGAAGCGCAACTGTTCAGCCAGTCCTTCCGAGTTTCCAAGGAAAAAGGCGAGGCTTCCAACCAGAATATTAAATCCGAGAAAAACCATAGCCGCCGAAATACTCAATAGAAAGAAGAGCAGAAAATGAGCCGGATCTGGGCGAACGATCACCAGATAAATGACATATCCAAACAGTGCATCGCCCCAGGCCGTGGCATTGGTGCGTCCCAGTAAGAGATGCGGGAGCAATGCACGAGGGTACAGCATCCAGACATCAAGCTGACCCTGGACAATCAGCGATGAAAGCGAAAACGCATTCCCACAGATGCCATGTGAAATTCCAAACCCGGCAGCGGCAATCGCCCAGACGGTAATCACGTCTTTTACATCCCAGCCCCGCAGGACCGGAAAGCGCGTAAAGAACAACCACCAGAAGGTAACCCACACAATGTCGTTCAAAAACATGGCCACGACCTGTGAGAGAAAGGCGCCACGGTAGGCCAGTTGGGCTCTGAGATTAAATTTTAAGTAAGCGGCTGCCAGCCGAAGAAAACCAGCAAGTGACGAAATCATAAATCGAATCAGGGGTGGAGTTTATGGTTCAGTGTTATACCACTTTGGAATGAAACCCTCGTATTACGAGAAGGCTAAATTGTTGAAAAAATTGCATTTCCCTTAGCCATTAGCCCGATACCCTCAGCCCCAAATTGGTATTACCAGGTGTTTGTCTTTACCCGCCGTGGGCTGAAATCCGTTTCAGGGCAAGCTGATACACGAAAGAGACGATGACACCCAGGACCACAATCCCAAGCGATTGCTTGATGATCAGGTCAATTAACTGTGACCATCCAGGGGCAACAAACATGTGCGCAGGGCCATACACCATGCTGGCAAACGGTAAAATCCGAACAATCGGCTGAATGGCATCTGGAAAGAGTTCAATCGGGATCAACAACCCACCTAAAATCATGGTGATCCGCGAGTAAATCAGTGTCAGTCCGGCAGTATCTTCCAGCCAGAAAGCACCAAGACCAATCAGAAACATCCCCAAAAAATCGAGCACAAATGCCAGGGGAATCGAAACGGCAAACATCGCCAACCCTGAAAGGCTGATCGAAATGGGTCCAACAAAAACCAGGGAAATGACGGCGGCCACCGTCGCATTGAGAAAAAACCGAACGGTGCGTTCCCCAAGCGTTGAAAAGAGCCGATAGAGCGGATACGACAGGGGGCGGATTAACTGAACAGCCAGCGCTCCGGTCCGCACATCCTCATCAACCTCAGTCGAGACACGTGGACCGGAGAGAATAATTGATTCCGTAATGGCCAGATACCAGAGCATTTGGGCCAGTGTAAACCCGCCGAGTTGCTGAGCACGCGTTTCTGAAAACGTCAGCTTCCAGAGTTGCAAAAAGATAAACAGAATCACCCCTAAAAAAATGACACGAGCTGCCACTTCGGTGAGGTAAGCCAGATTAGATCGGATAGAAGTAAAAGCAATCCAGAGGTATTTCATGTTGGGATTCGGGATTTGGGTTCCGGGTTCCGGGTTCCGGGTTCCGGGTTCCGGGTTCCGGGTTCCGGGT
>CAZXCE010000072.1:0-20186 GCA_964639175.1 uncultured Clostridia bacterium | reverse complement strand
CACCTTCGTTGGTCGCTGCCAGATCCCGGCTGAAACGGTCCAGGTTGCCGGTTTTACCTCTGTCATTGAGCTTCCTCAACCGGAATCGCTTGAATATCCTGGACTCACTCTGGAGCAGACCGTTGCTCAGAGAGTCGGTTCATGGTCAATCTCAAAAAAAGAAAATGGGCCTGAGGTTTTCATTCACCCCAGGCCCATTTTTTAATTCAAAATCAGGCTCATTCTCAGGTGTTATTTATTGTGCAGCCTTCTGGTTGCCAACCAGTAAGGTTTTCAGCGTAGCTTCAGGAACACTCAACTGGATCTGCACATCGCGTCCTTTGTTCAAAATCGAAATTTGATTCAAAACATCAAGCAACATTTTCTCATTTGGTTTCTCACTGTTGCCCATCCCCATTTTGCCCAGCATCAACAATCCATTGAGCTGATCAAAAATTGGTTTGCCTTCATCGGCTGATGGCGTCCGCAACGTGGTGTCCAGTTTTAACCCGGAGGCAAAATCAATCGCGCCAAAGCTATGGGTGACAGCCAGCATTGGTTTGATAAACATTTCAGCTTTGGGGTCATTTGCGATTTCTTTTTCAAGTTCTTTGCGCATACTGGCTGGGACGACCGTGGCAAAACGAATGGCCGCCACTTTATCCGCTGAATCCAGGCCATCAACCAGTTCTTTGCTTGACGCAATTGACGGTGATTTCCCAGAACGGGTATCAAGCGACTTGATGACATTGGCTTT
Source organism: uncultured Clostridia bacterium (assembly GCA_964639175.1). Taxonomy (GTDB): domain Bacteria; phylum Acidobacteriota; class Blastocatellia; order Chloracidobacteriales; family Chloracidobacteriaceae; genus JACQXX01. Next base: position 19,450 of record CAZXCE010000072.1, on the reverse strand, counting down.
GGGTCCAAAAACTACGGTGTTGGCATTTACAAAACTAAAGGCCATGTCCGACATTTTCACCGAACCCGAGGCAGCCGGGGCTTTTTCAGGTTTGGGCTCACTTCCACCGTTGAAATCATCATTGGTCAGGACTTTTTTCTCTTTGGTCGTAGCGGTATCAGCTCCAGCAGCGTCCTTCAACACATAAAGCGTGTCCGAACCATAGGTTTCAGTTCCGATTTTGCCTTCAGCTTTGTTTTTGAGTCCCGTTACGAGTTGCTCCTGGTTAAAGGCCCCGCTGAGCACAAAGGTGGGGTCGAAATCACCCGGCTTACCAGATTTTGGGGTTACGCCGACGGCCAGATATTCAAGCTTGGAAATATCAATTCCAAAGGTTCCAGCCATAGACTCTATTTCAGACATCTCTTTTGCGAATTTTGGATTGTCCCTGGCCATTTGAAAAATCACTGAGTTGTATAGCCGGTTCATATCAACGAGCACAACCGTATCTGATTGAGGTAAAAATGAGAGAACAGATTCGGCGCGGGTTGGTGCGACAGCGGTGCCGCCCGCAGCCAGTGGGGCGGGTAACCCGGCAAAAGACAGGGTGTTGAATCCAAGTGCCAGTGCCAGACCAGTAGCGGCACAAGTCCTCTTCCAAAAGCGTGTGTTCATAAAGTTGTGAATCCTTTTTCAAACGAGAGTGGTTGAAGTATGAGGAGTGGGTTTAATTGCACTCTATCGGATGTCGGATGTGGCGCTCTTCGTTTCCCCGACCAGGAAGGATTCGATGGCGGCGGATTCGGTTTCGTGGATACTGAAGAGCTTGGCGACGTGCGTGATACGAAACAAATCCCGGACTTTGTTCGGCAATTCACACAGCAATAAAGTTCCTCCAGCCGCTTTCACTTTGTTATTACATCCAACCAGTTCACCAATCCCAGAGCTATCCATGAACATCAGTTGTGAAAAATTGAGAATAATACATTTGGTCTGAGCCGCCAGTCGGGCATCAATTGCCTGGCGTAACTCACGTACCGGTGCCCCAATGGTTAATTTGCCACCTAATATCAGAATCTGGGCACCATCTGACTCATACGACTTTACAAAGAAATTCAAAGTTCAATACCTCGCATATTTTCAATCTCAAACCGATCAAGACTGAATGCATTGAATTGAGTCGGCATTCAACCCAATCGGTCTTCATCAGGGCTGGTCGTTTATCGCAATGAATAAAAACAATCTTCAGTCTGAGCCAGCCCGGCCCATCCGTCAAGTAGGGACCTTCGGGCCGAAGGATATCGGGCTCAGGGCTGGGGCTGAAGAATATCGAGCTGAGGGTTGAAGACGTGGTTTTCTTTCATCCCTCATCTTTCAGCCCTCATCCCTGGTTTCATCCTTCATCCCTTCGATTGCCCCGAGCTTGCGAGTCTTCAGCCCTCAGCCCTCAGCCTGATGTCTTCTGCACCCTTCCGACTAGATTTCAGCCACGGCACGTTCAACCAGACGACGCGCCAGGGTTTGCACCCCGGTGTGTTCATAATAATTGGTCGTCATATCAAGGAAAGCCGCCAGGTAGTCCAGCTTGTCATCGGTGATATCAATGTAGCGCTGTAAATTCCCGGTAATCATCTGGGGCGTCAGGCCACGCGATGAGACAAAACCTTCCATCCAGCCACGGACCGAATCAAAACTCTGTCCGACAAACCCCAGTTTTCCGATGGTGTCACCACCTGGGATGTAGCTACTGATCTTGCTAAACACGGGGTTTGAATCAAGATCATAAGCAGAAACCGCCCGGATGGTTGACCCAACTGAACTCAAAAAGTCCGGCCCAAGTGGAACCAATCCATCTACACAGACCAGGGCCGCCATCCGCATCAGCGATTCATTGCCATAATCGGCCAGCCCGTTGACAAAATCGCCGATGCTGTCGCCAGGAATGCCATTGATTTGCGTGTAAGCAATGAGTTCGACGACAATCTTGAGCGAGAAATCAATTGCCTGCAATTTATCGGCTTTTGGTGTCAACCGATTCAAAAACCCTAAAAACGAAACGCTTTCGGTGACTTTATTGGCCATGGCGACTGATCCAATCATCCCGCCAGCGCTGTTGGCTACCTGATATAACCACATCGCCCGTTGGTACCCTTCAGCCGGGTCGTTATAGAGATGAATGGCGCGTTCGCCAATCTGCTGAATCACATTCTGATCGGTCACGCCCGTAACCGTGCGAATCGTATTTTCAAAACCCACGATGTTTTGCCATTGTCCCGGAACAACAAAGTCCAAAGCGTTCAGCAATGATACCGTCATTCCACTGGAAGGCAGTTCGTCAACAATTTCAAAAATCGGCTTGGTCATTGAACCAGATCTCCTTGGTTGAATATTTGGTTTCGTTCAACGGTTCATATTCGAAATGAAAAATGAATCAAGTGAAGCGTGAAAAATTCGTGAGTCGGGCAAACGTCCTGAAAAGAGATTTCATTTTTCATTCTTCATTCTTAATTCAGCGCCGCCAGCCCGGATAAATCAAATTTCTGGAGCCAGGTTTCACGGTCGGCTTTGGCGAGCGAAGGGCCTTTGGAAATCACTTTGACCTGGAACCGGTTAGCGACCAGAATCGAAGTCGCAATGCCCATATCATCTGCCGGGTAGCCACCAATTTTGGCGGTGCTCTTCTTGTACTTATCAGCCGCGCTCGGGTTGCTCACCACATCATTGATTGAAAGTTCGGCCACGTCTTTGCCGTCCTTTTTCACTTTATGAAGGGCAAACCCTTCTTTTTCCTGTGAGGGCACAATGTCATACCCACTGACATTTTTTGGGAAAAACTTGTTAAATTCCCCGCCAGCCACCGGTTTGTCGCCAGCTTTCTTCGAAGATTCCTTTTTGTCTTCAACTTTCTTGGTGCTTTCTTCCTGGGCTTTATCCCAGCGTGAAGGTGGTTTTTCCTCCCCGCCGCCACAGGCAGCAAACAGCAATGCCAGCACCAGTACCACGAACGTGAGCTTTGCTCGGAAAATGTTCATCTTGGCCTCCTGGATTCAGAAGTTGGTTATTAAATGTGAGATGAGAGGAGCCGGTTTGGGAAATCAGGGAAGGCACGCCGGGTGGCGTCCCTTGCGTGAGTTGGGGCTTTCTATCTGATTCCAAACCGCTTTGCAACTCAATTCAGGGTTGCTGGGTTCTGGGGTTGCCATCCCCTATCCCCTATCCTCCATCCCCTATCCTCCATCCCCTATTCGCGTCACTTTCCAACCGCCTGGCTCATCACACCCGTCAGCCAGCCTTTGCGAATCCATAATTGCTTTGGCGTTGGTTGGTCCACATCTCGAAATAACCATTCCCGACCTGGAACCAATTCCAAACCGACATATTTTAAAGCGCCATTGTACTCAAGGGGTTCAACGCCTCGGATATAGCGTTCGAAGAACTCTGAGAAGTCGGTACCGCTGACTTTATTGACGGCGGTCAGAAAATCTTCCGTCCGATACCCTTTCCCTTTTAAATAATAGGTTGTGGCTGGCTGTTCATAAAAAGCTTTGAACATCGAGCGAAATACATCATCCAGTGATTTGGCGCCATTGGTCCGGCCCCGGATCTCAAGATCCAGGAGCAATCCCAGGATTTCACCTTTGTTGTAATAATTGACTGAAGTTCGCCCAAGGCTGGTCTCCTGGCGTGACGGAGCGCCAACGATAAACCACGTATCCCAGCTTGATTGTTCAACCGACATCAATTTCCTTCCAGGGAGACTTTCAAAGTAACTGATCTGCCCGGCAAACAATTGATACATTTGTTCCGGGCTGTAAACGCCGGACCGCCCCAGGAATAAATCGCCGTAGTAACTTGTCAACCCTTCGGCAATCCAAAGGCTGCGGGTATGGACTTCGCGGCTGTAATCCCAGGGCCCGAGTTCAACGGGTCGTAAGCGTTTGACATTCCAGACGTGGAAAAATTCATGCGAGGCCGTTTCAAGAGCTTCGGCTCGTCCGTGCGGTGTCTCAAGCATTGACGAAACGCACACCTGGGTTGAGTTTAAATGTTCCATGCCATCACTGGCCCGGCCAGTTGGATCGAAATTCACCAAAAACGTGTAGTGCTTATAATCGGGAGTTCCCATGGTCGCAGTTTGGGCCCGGACAATCTGCTCAACCTGCTTTACAAACGTATCTACATCTCCGGTCACGCCGCCCGGCTGGTTCATCGCAACCCGGTAGGTTTTACCATCGACTTCAAATGACCGAACGACCAGTTCGCTGCTGATTTCGGTCGGGGTATCAATCAGCAAATCATAGTTGGCAAAGTCAAATTCGTGCTGGCCTTCGCGATCAACCGCACCGTTCATCATTTTCCATCCGGCTGGTGGATCTATAATGAGCTGAACCGGATCCGGCTTGTGATTGACCACATAGGCAAAGATCGAAGCCCCGTTGTAATTGGCATGCTGGCGGTTGACGACGCTGAACGTCCCGGAAAGATCATTTCCAAACACACGGTATGAAACCTTGATGTCCCGGGCACCTCGGGTCTGGATTCGCCAGGTCTGCTTGTCTATTTTTCCACAGGGAAGGACTTCCCCGCTCCGGGTCTGTGCCGTAAATTCCTGGACGTTCTTGGCAAAGTCATAAATGGCATACCGTCCGGGCGACCAGGCAGGCATCGCCACCTCAATTGCTGGCTCGCGGATATTGCCAATCTCAATCGAAATATCAAACAGATGGGCTTCCAGATCAGAAAACCCAACTCGATACGTCAAGGAGCAGGCTTTTCCGGCAGCCGCTTTTTTCTGGGCAACCGCCGTTTCGGAACTCAGGAGCAACACCACGGCCAGAAGGAGGAAGAAAATCGGGTTCCGGGTTCCAGGTTCCTGTGGAGTGCGGCGGCTTGACGCCGCTTTCAATTGTGCGCGGTTTCGATCATTGATCATTGAAAGATTTTTGAACCTCATTGTGCCTTTTTTGGAGTGCGGCTCACTTGACACCGCTTTCAATTGTGCGCGGCTTCGACGATTGATCGTTGTGTCTGAACTTCGTCAGGCACGGTGTTTTTGGAAGAACTCGATGAATTCGTCAATCGTCGCCGCAAGGACGGCTTGCTTGTGCAGAAGATTCAGAAGTTCTTCAGTCTCAATCGCCTGAATCATTTTGGCGAGATTTGAATCCACCACCCCAAATCGGGTTTCAAGCAGTAACAACAGGGTTTCAATTTTTGAAAGTAATCGGCCTTCAGCTTTCCCTTCAGCTTTCCCTCGGGCTTCAGCCATGCGTTCAATGCTGGTTACATATGGCATATGGTTTTGCTCCTCATAATCCTCTAAATCCCGCTGAAATTTGGTTTCCAGTTCTGGCGGTAACTGCATAAACCAGTCAATCAGCCGAAACAGTTTGCGCACGTCTTCACGTTCGTACCCACGTTCATAGAGCGAACGCACAATCCGAAATTTCCACTCCCGCCGGGTTTCCGGTTCGCCTTTGGTTTCCATCGTTTTTAAATGGGCCAGCACGAGTGAAGCAAACCGGTTCTGGCTTTGCTCCAGTCCTTCCTGGTGGAGTTTGGTCAGCTTGACCGTCGGAAACCGAATTTTGAGTTCATATCCCCAAAAAGACCAGCCAAACTGATTTGGATTCCAGTCCGGGTTGGAGTCTCCCAACACAACCAGACTCACCACGTGCTTCCCAAATTCATCAAACAACCGGGTGTCAAACCGAAGAATCCGTTCCGGAAAGTGTGATTCCCACTGGCTTTGAACCTCAATGTGGATCAGCACCCAGCGGATTTGGCCATCCAGGGTGCGGACTTCTTTGAGCTTATCGGCTACCTGGCGGCTCTTTTGGGCTGTCGCCGTGACTTTCTGCAATTCCTTGTCGCGTAAAATGGGCGTCACGCTCCAATCAATTCCATCGTGAGCCAGCGGGAACAGCAATTCCAGAAAGTCTTTGAAATAATCGTCCAGTGCCTCTTTCCAGGGGCTGTCATAATCATCGCGAAGCTGGTCGGTTTCCAAGGCTGCAATCCTCCGTTCCAGGGTGTTCAGGCTGGTGTGAACCTTCTCCTCGCAGGATACCCAACCGGGGTTAGGGTTTTCAAACCAATCTCAGGATGTATCTGGGCCACCTCTTTTTCCAGAATGCTCTCCTGATGTTCTTCTAGCACAGATGGTCTTTCTGCCCAATATCTTCAGCCCCAAGCCCTGGTTTTGTCAGCCTCTGGCTTTCGGGTCTTCCGGCCATGCGTGTTTCGGGTAGCGGCGGCACAATTCACGGCGAATTTGCGGATAATGGCGTTCCCAAAATCCAGCTAAATCTGTTGTCACCTGAACCGGACGCTGACTTGGGGCCAGCAGGTGCAAAACAACGGGAATATTGCCGCCACCAATCATCGGCCCAGTTTGCATTCCGAAGAAATCCTGCAATCGTGAAGCGACCCAGGGTTTTTGACCGAGGACATAATTGATTTTGACCCGTTTTCGGCCTGAAAGCGATGTAAATTCCGGCGCAAAGCGTTCCAACCAGTCACGTTGTTGTCCTGTGAGTCGTTCACGCAATTGAGCCAGCAAGCCAACCGAATCATCATTGGCAATCTGGCGCAATTCCGCAAAACTCTTCAACCCCTGGCATAAATCAACCACGGCTGAGTGCAAAACTTCGCTGGTAAATTCGGGGAAATTTTTCTCCGGGAAAGCCGTGCGGACAAACTCGACACGTGCGAGCCAGCGCTCAATTTTTTCTTGTTCAACAAAGCGAAACAGCCCGGCGGCCAGCGCGGCTCGGGCCAGTTCCGCTGCGACTTTCTCGGGATTGGGATTGCGAAGCTGGCTGAAATCAATCACCAACTGATCAAAGCGCACCTGGCTAAAGACATCAACCCGCTGTGTTTCTGGATGAAACACCATTTCTTCGGTTTCAGAAATTCGATCTGGGAAAAATTCGAGCAGCCATTCTGGTTCTATCGCCGAAGCCACCCGAATAAGCACGCCTTTTCCAGCCTGATCTTCGGCCTGAACTGCCACCAGAAACTCAGCCTGACGTACTGAACTGGTTTCAGCCAGGATTCCTTCACCACCGCTGGAAAGCACTACCTTCTGGCTGAATTCTTTTGAGGTTCGTGTCCGTCGTCGCCCAACGCGATCTGGAAAGGCCACCAGAACCGTTTTCAACAGGACTTCATCCAGATTGCCAGAAGAAACAGTGTTTCTATCTGGTGTTATCAGACGGCGCAACTGCTGCCGGGCGCGTTCGACTCGCCGAACGGTTCCAACATCAAGGCCCAGCATCCGCAGCCGGTCGGGAACAAACCGCATCCGTTCCGCTTCGCAAAAGAGATCAAATTGCTCAAGGACATCGGAGGAAGAACTCGTTGCACCACGCCGTGATTGAGGTGACGAATGGAGCTGCGTCCGTGAGTCCAACCGAATGTCGCGTTCCCCAAGCAGTGCCGCCAGAATACAGCCTTCCGAAGCAATTCCCTGTCGTTTGGTCTCGACCAGCAAGCGTGAAAAACGTGGATGGAGTGGCAGCACCGCCATATTCCGACCAGTTTCAGTTAAGGAATTTTCATTATCAGTCGCACCAAGCTGCCGTAGTAAGGTATCGGCTGCCGACAATGCGGCTTCGGGCGGTGGATCAAACCAGTCCAGCGTTGCCGGGTCAATTCCCAGTGTTCGCAATGCCAGCAGGGTTTCAGCCAGATCAATCCGTTTGATTTCCGGAAGGTCCTGCTCCGGGCGAGCCTCAAAATCAAACCGGGTAAACAATCGGAGACACCGTCCGGGACGAGTTCTCCCAGCCCGTCCAGCCCGTTGAATGACTGAAGCACGGCTGACTTTGGCGACTTCAAGCGATGAAAACCCGGTCCAGGGCGACGTTTTGGCTACCCGAGCCAGTCCCGAATCAATTACGATCACCACGCCATCAATCGTGACGGATGATTCGGCTACATTCGTTGCCAGAATGATTTTGGTCTGCTCAGCCGGTCGGACGGCCCGATCCTGCTCCTCAGGAGTTAAGTCTCCGTGGAGGGGCAGCACCAACCAGTTGTGGAGTTTCGCCAGTGGTTCGCACACGTCACGACATTTTCTGATTTCGGCGGCACCTGGAAGAAACACCAGCACATCGCCATCCACCCCTCGATCACCAGCCAGTTGCTTGAGGGCACTGACGACCTGTTCGGCCAGTGGACGCTGATCAGACTGCCTGGCAAACCCGGTTTCAACCTCAAACAGTTTCCCTTCTGATCGCAACACTTCGCAGTTTCCCAAAAAGGCAGCAATCGGCGCTGAATTCAGCGTGGCCGACATCACCACAAGCTTCAGGTCAGGTCGTGTGGTTTGTTGCAATCGCTTCAGAAGCGAAATCGCAAGATCAGTCTGGAGGTGACGTTCGTGAAATTCATCCAACACGACCACGCTCACCCCAGCCAGTGTAGGATCAGTCAAAAGTCGCCGCAGAAATACACCTTCGGTCAAAAATGTCAGTCGGGTTTGAGCGCTGGTGACATCTTCAAACCGGACCTGATAGCCAACCAGACTTCCGACAGCGCAGTTTTGTTCTGCGGCAACGTGTCGCGCTGCCATGCGGGTAGCTAACCGGCGTGGTTCAAGCACCAGGACCTGTCCGGCGATATGGTGCATGAGCAAAGCTGGAACGCGGGTTGTTTTCCCGGCTCCGGGAGGTGCTTCGAGGATCAGGTTTGAAACGCGATTGAGGGCTGACGTGATGCCTGAGGCGAGAGCGTCAATGGGCAGACGAGATAAAACAGGTGAAGGCATTGAATACTTTTTAACCTCAATGAGGCTATTTCTTTACTTTATTGACCAGGTTTGGTTTGGTCCGTCACAAGACAAGGTAAGTAGATTTAGAATATTTCGGCCAACGACACCCCAGGATTGGGTACTCAACAGAAATTGACCTTTAAATATTCTCCCCTCAAAACAAATCTCAACCGCTATAACCTCAGCATAGCTAATTTTACCGTCAAACCCCTCTAGTTCATAGAGTTGGCCAGTTTTATTCAACTCCAATGGACCAACAAAACTGGAAGGTATCAACGTAAGGTCGGCCCCAGTATCAATCAGCATTGGAACATCAATGACTGTTTTGCCATTTTGAGGGTTTTTTATGACTACCAGAGCCAATGGCGCTGGCGGATCAAATCGAATTGAATCATAGCTGGTCATTCTTGTTCTGCCTCAACCATTTCAATCACAAAATCTTTGATTTGTGACCGATCTTTTAACCGTGGACTTGCGATTCGTGCCAACCTTTGTTTTACCTCTCTGACTGAGAAATCCGGTACAACGACGTAAACCCTTGTTTGGTCAGGAAGATCAACCTTTTCAAGTAGTTCGATCTTTCCATCCTGAATAATACCTTCAATTGTCACAACGCTCATCTCTTTTCCCTCCAAGACTATTTTCAAAGTGAGAATTCTCTTCTTTAAGATTTTTCTATTTCTTCAAGGGACGGTTTACAAAGAAGACTGCCAGAAGTCCAATACCTATAAAACTGAAAGCAGTCCAGCGAAAACCTAACCCCAAAAGCACCGCCCCAATCATCCCGATACCAGCCAGCGCAATCTCATTTTCGGGCTCTTTAAACATAGAAACCATCCAGGTTATAAGGATGCGGGGTTGATTGATTTTGAGAAAAGGTTATTTGTTCGAAAACCCGGAACCCGGAACCCGGAACCCGGTCTTTCCTCAAATTGACCGTGCAAACAGGTATTGGGCCAGAAAATAGGTGCTCATAATCCAGACATTAGCGGATTCAAACGGAGCATAAAACCGGTTGATGGCAATGCACGAATCGGAAAATACAAACAGCACCGCCGCAATAAAGGCCAGCGCCCGGCCTTCCTTGTCGGAAAATTCGCAGCGATTCGTGGCCTGATACGCCATAAAGAAGATGACAGCCATATAGATCACGACCGGAATGGTCATTCCTCCCAACCTGGGGTAGACAATCATTCCAATTGAGAGTCCATATAGCAGTAACGGAAAGTTCCACCCCGAAGGCTGGAGCGGCGAGGCATCGGGTATAAACGCAGCGATATAAAAAAGATGTGCAATCAGGAAGCTTCCCAGTCCCAGAAGAAACATCAACTCTGAGGCCTTGCCGATCAACAGGATGTCACCACCGAGCGAAAAAATGAGCCCAATGACGATCATTCGTTTGTAATGTGGCGAGACTCGCGACTCAGCCTGGGCCGCCAGCCAGATGATGAGCACCATGGTCAGCGGCTTGAACAGGAAAATACCATACCAGGGGCCAATGTTTTCGCACCACAGATGGGCCAGGGCTGAAAACAGAATGACCATTGAAAGCTTGGAGGTCAGAGTTTGGGAAGTGTGTGACATAGGAGTTTGGGGGTTCGGGATAAGTTGAGAAATTAAAAACGGGTGATTAAGACATTTTGAACCACAGAGGACACAGAGGACACAGAGAAATTACAAGTGAATGATTTGCCTCCGTGGCCCTCTGTGTCCTCTGTGGTGAAATTTCCTTTGTGAACCAGTTTTCACAAAATCCGGCTCGCCAATTCAAAGGCTCGATGATTGCCGCGCCACATCAATCGCTTTTTGGCTGATTCGTAATCCAACCACTCGTACTCGCTGTGTTCGTTCACGGCAAGCCGCACTTCGCGATGTGGCGCCCGGGCAGTAAAAGAATGCTCCCGGTTAAAAATCGGCGATTTCATGCCTTTCTTCTGGTAAATCGGGTCAATCATAAAGCTGTGAACATAGTCTAGCGGTGTGATGTGGAGCTCAAATCCCGTCTCTTCAAAGACTTCGCGATTGGCCGCTTCAAAGGGTGTTTCATTGCGTTTGCGTTCGATGGTGCCGGTGACTGGTTGCCAGAAGCCTCCACTTTCTGGAACACGGTGCAGTAATAAATATTCGACCTTGTTTTTGTGCCGATGGCCAATCACCACCTGGATGGATTCATGCTCAATCGTCTTCGGCGTAATCGTCCGACCGAAAACCTCGCCGAAGTGCTTCAGAATCAATGGTTCGACTTCTGAAAATTCGATATCCCGGCCCAACACTTCGGCGATGGAAGTCACACCTTTGTCTCGAATGCCACAGGGCACGATCAGGTTGAAGTAATCGAGCGCCGTGTTGACATTGAGGGCAAAGCCGTGCGACGTCACCCACCGGGAAATCCGCACGCCCATGGCCGCGATTTTTCGCGAACCGATCCACACACCGGTCAGGCCGTCAATGCGGCCTGATTCAATTCCCAGTTCAGCCAGAGCCTGGATGATGACCTGCTCCAGGTCGCGCATATAGCGCCGCACATCGCGCCGATCCGGGTTTAAGTCAATAATTGGATAGCCAACCAGTTGCCCTGGACCGTGAAACGTCACTTCCCCGCCCCGTCCAGTTTCGTGGACTTCGATTCCGGCCCCTTCCAGAAATGTCGGCGTGGCGACAATATTGGTTTTGTCAGCACCACGCCCCAGGGTCAGTACCGGCGGATGTTCCAGAAACACCAGGGCATCCGGGATTTTTCCTTCTTTGCGAAGGTCAACCAGAACCTCCTGTAACCGTAGCCCATCCACATAATCAACTTCCCCCAGTGACCAGACCAGCAGTTCACGGTCGGCTCCTGACGGCGAAAATTGTTCAGTCATCTCAAAGTCCTTTCATACTCTGTTTGGACTCAGCAGTCATCATTCAGAAAGGGTAAATCAATGAAAAATTGGGTTTCCCCAAACCCTGAACCCTGAACCCTGAACCCTAAACACAATCACTCGACCTGAAAACCAAAGACATTGGACAGTTGCCCGCCTGTGCCTTTGATCTGGATTGTGTTGGCTCCTTTGCGAAGACTCAACTTTTTCCTCCCACCTTTTGCCGTAACTTGATTCTCCGTTGACCCTGGGAGCAACAAAGATTCGGGTAATTCGACCCCGTTGACAATCATGACAGGAGCCAGCCCAAACCCTGCGCCGGTCACCGTTAAGCGCTTCGGTCGAAAGCTGGCGGCTGTTACTTCAACGGTTGGAACTGTTTCCGTAGTCAACGTGATATCCGCGTTTGAAACATCGAAAAAGATATTGCCAACAGCTTCAATTTTGATTCGAGCCTGGATGGTCTCGACATTGGGAACCGTAATCGGCTCGGTGCCATCATTGGCAGTATTTTCAGCCAGCATGATTGGATAGGTCAGCCCTCCATCAGTTGAAAGCCGAACATTTACCAGGGCACAATTGACTGGATCAGCGGTGGTTCCGGCTACATTCCAGGTCACGTTTTGGGTGGTCCCAATCTGCCAGCGCAATGCGACATTGGGGGACGTGACTTCAAAGGGACCACTTTTGTTGGTGACATTGACTCGCATTAAATTGCTGCTGACACCGCCAACGGTGCGGTTGTCGCGAACAGTCACCCGGAAATTGAGGATCCGGTTGGTCGTTGGGAGCGATTCTCCAAGCGACGGTTGATTTCTCAGAAGATTATTCAATTGCGGGAAGGTTCGCGATGAACTGGTCGTTGGTCGAAAAGACCGGAAAATCGGTCGTTGCCCGTCATCTTCGTTGGGTGGTGAAGCCGGGCCAAGATCAAGCTGTTCCCAACAATAGGTCAGGGCATCCCCATCGGCATCACTTCCGGTTGCGGTTAAGGTAAATGGCGTTCGGCGCGGAATCGTGAAGTTTGATCCGGCGCTCACGGTCGGAGGCGTATTTCCGGTTTCGGTCACACTGGCGCAGGAATTGCCGCCAAGCTGGGTTAAAAACTGCTGAATTTCCTGAAAACTGTAACTGTGGAAATAATCATCGCTGTTGTTTTGGAGGTTTTCTTCGCTACAAATGCCAGCATAGGCCATAATCGTCGAGCCGCTCCCAGGTTCATAGGCGGCTGAAGCGGCTCGGTTTCCAGAGCAACTCCCCGAAGACCCGTTAAACGGATGATTTCCACCAAACTGATGCCCGATTTCATGTGCGACGAAATCCACGTCAAACACGTCTCCAATCGGCTGACTCAACCCCGACAGTCCCCGTGCTTTGCGCCCACTGGCACAAACTGAATTTAAGGCCGCCACCCCGCCCCCGCCAGTGGTAAACACGTGACCGACATCATAATTGGCTTCACCAATGACTCGATCCAGGTTGATTTGGTTTTCGTCCAGGACCCGCGTCGAACTCCCGCCGCTGTATGGGTCCGTAGCTGGATCAGTGTAGATAATTGCCGTTTCCTGGGGAATCAACATCAGGCGGACGGCCAGTTCTCGGCTGTAAATCCCATTGATGCGATTGACCGTGGTGGTCATCGCCGCCAGTCCGGCTTCGACCGTTCCACCATGAAACCGGGTGTATTCACCGGTTGCTCCCAGCGCCAGTCGAAAAGTTCGAAGCTGCCGTCCAACCGTCAGGCTTCCTGATTGTCGTGGTTCAACTGCTTTGAGTTCAGTGCCCTGATTTGGAAATATTGCGGCAGTGTCTTTTTCGACGGCCTCGCACTGTGGAGTCTCCCCAATGCGTCGCAGATCACGTGAGTAGTAGCTCACGCAGGTGTCAGTGTTTCCGTCTCCTTCTGGATCAATCACGACTCGATTTCCAGCCGACCAGACCATGGCGTGAAATCCCTTTGACGTCCAATCAAAACGAACCATCGCGGTTGGGTCATCAATCCCCTGCCCGTGATAGGTTTTAAATTCTGGGAACTGGGCTGCGAGTTCTGGAGCAAAAATCGGAGATTCTTCAATCTGAAACCGTTGAAAACTCCCGTCCGGCATCGGAAACGTCATGACGGTCTGCCGTTGCTGCGCCTGAGTTGAAAATTCCATTGGAGCGGTCGCCATCAGTCTGGCCAACACCGTCCGATTTAAAGTGCAATGATGCGTTTGAGCCGTTGAAGCAAGACGAGTTGAAACCCCTCGGCGAACGTGCCCAGGTTCAATCGTTTGCCACACTCCATCACGTGAACTCACCGTTTGTCGAATCCTGGACTTTGAGTGGCTGGCACTGGCAACCGGGGCAAGTTGCATCCACATTCCACAGCCAGCCACCACTAACCCAACCACAACCAACCAGACCGTTTTCATTCGCATTCCGCTATCTCCTTGTACGTTCAAAGGTTATCGGGGTCTACGCCAAGCTCGCGCAGCCGGGCAGCCAGTTGCTCAGCCCGGAGTAACGCCGCTTCTTTCTCACTTCGTTCCTGTTCAACAAGTTGCAAAACCTGCTCTTTTTCAGAGTGCTCGGTTTCGGCGCGTTGACGTTCGGCTTCGGCGCGTTGATGTTCGGCTTCGGCGCGTTGACGTTCGGCTTCGGCGCGTTGACATTCAGCCTCGGCGCGTTGACATTCAGCCTCGGCTCGTTGACGTTCGGCTTCAGCCCGTTGACGTTCGGCTTCGGCTCGCTCTTTTCCTGTCGGAATGACATTTCCTTCCAGGTCAAACCAGCGCAGCCATGAATTCTGCTTGCCTTCAAATTCACCGTCCCATAAATCCAGTTTCAGTCCAATCGGTGACAGTTCATAGGATTCCATCTTTTCATAGCGACCACTCCGGAGGGTATACACGGCCAAAACATCGCCCTTGAGAAATTTCATCGGGTCAAAAATGGCATAGAAGACCACGCCGATGGTGGCATATCGGGTAAACTTGAGGCCCGCTTCTTCGCCAACTCGATTTGAGACGATTTCAATCACCACTTCGGGGGATTTGCCAAATTCCCAGGTGAAATAGGACCGATGTTCTTTTTGCCACCAGTCATCCGCAACCTGGACATCCAGGCTTAAAAACATGTCTGGAACAATCGGAGGCAGGTGAACCGAATTAAAAATGCCAACATTGGCGGCGGCCAGGAAGCATCCACCACCTGGGCGTTGCCATGAGCTATAGAGTGGCTCAGTGAGCAGGCGTTGCTGTTTTTCAGAAGGCAGATTATCCACAGGCGTGTCATCCTCAGTGATCAGGTCCTCAATGTTTAAAGTAATTACTGATTCAGTCATACACCCTCTATCAGTGAAAGACGCTTTTGGGCTCGAAACAATGCAGCGTCAGGTCAACAGGGTTTGGAAGTCAAATGGGTTGAGATTGGTTGAGCTGGCAGTATAGCACTGGCTTCCACCTGAAAGCCAAATCACACCAAACCAAAGAGATACTCAGGGCAGTCAAAAAGTTTGAGAAAGAAGCCGGGAGTTGGCGGCTTGTCAATTTTCCAGCTTCATTGGTAAAGTGCGAAATATGCAGACAGAAACTTCAATCGAAAAATACCAAATTGCGAAAGAACCCTTCTACCTTCCCGTTGGGAACGAAATCGAACTCTTTCGTGCGGCCTATCAGTCAAAGCTTCCAGTGATGTTAAAGGGTCCAACCGGATGCGGGAAAACCCGGTTCGTCGAGCATATGGCCTGGCGATTGAGCCGCCCGCTGGTGACGGTGGCCTGCCATGAAGATTTATCGGCCACCGATCTGGTTGGCCGCTATCTGCTCGAAGGCGACCAGACTGTCTGGCACGACGGCCCGCTGACGACAGCCGTCAGGCACGGGGCGGTTTGCTATCTGGACGAAGTCGTCGAAGCCCGCAAAGATACGCTGGTCCTGATCCACCCCCTGAGCGATGACCGACGCATCCTGCCGATTGAAAAACGCGGCGTGATTTTGAGTGCCCCGGATAATTTTCTGCTCGTGATTTCCTACAACCCCGGCTATCAGAGCGTGTTAAAAGACCTCAAACAATCAACCCGCCAGCGGTTTATCAGCATTGAATTTGATTATCCGCCAGCCAAAATCGAAGCTGAAATTGTGGCCCGAGAAAGCGGTGTTGATCAGGAAACCGCCCAGGATCTGGTCAAAATCGGTGAGAAAGTGCGCAATTTGAAAGGCCACGGCCTGGAAGAAGGCGTCTCAACCCGACTGCTGGTCTATGCCGGGCAACTGATTAAACAAGGCATTTCTCCGGTCACCGCCTGTGAAGTCTCTATCGTCAACCCGATCACCGACGATAGCCAGCTCCAGCGCAGCATCCGGGAAATTGTGACGACGGTTCTGTAATATCCCCTTCTCCTGTACCCCATTTTGTGGAAGTGGAAATTGACGATTTGTGTCACTTTCACTTTTATGGTCGCTGTTCATCTGCCGTATCTTGTTGATTCCAAATGCTGCCGCCCTCTGGCACAGAGTTTGTTTGTAATATCTGCAAGCGCAGTCAAAAATGTATTCACACGCAGAAAATAATAAAGGTCCGGGGTTGAGTATCGGCCAGGCCAAAAGCTTCACCCCTGAACAATTTTCTGTTACCTCGATTGGACTGTGATTTTACACCCGCACGAATCGCTCACGTTTCAGGAGTTTATCGTTGTATGACGAAAAAAATCGTGTGGTGTGTCATTGTTGTATCAGTTGCGGGAATTCTTTTCCTGATTACCAAACCCAATCTGCTTTCCAGACGCCGTCAACCCCAATCAACCACCTACCCGGCCAATGCCCAATATGCCGCCACCCAGGCTGGTTTCCTGGATAATACAGTCACTGGACCAATACCACCGGGGTATGTTCAAGAAATACCGCTTCAAACAAAAGCCCCAAATACTGAGCATTACACCGACTATGGTATCAACCAGATGGTGGATACCCGCCAGGATCAATTGTCAACGTTTGCCATTGATGTTGATACAGCGTCGTACACCATTGCCCGGCGTAAACTGAACGAAGGTCAGCTTCCTCCGCCGGAATCGGTTCGGGTCGAAGAGTTTATCAACTATTTTTCTTACAATTATCCACAACCCGAGACGCAACATCCGTTCTCACTCACCCTCGAAGCGGCCCAATCTCCGTTCACCCCCAAACGACATTTGATGAGAGTTGGCATTCAGGGCAAAACCATTCCAGTTGCCCAGCGTCCCGAAGCCCATCTGACGTTTCTGGTTGATACCAGTGGTTCAATGCAGTCAGACGATAAGCTGGGGCTGGTGAAACAGAGCCTGCACATTCTGGTGGAACATCTGAAACCAGGCGATACCGTGGCGCTGACAACCTATGCCGGAGGAGTCGCAACAGTCCTGACACCAACAGGTATTGAGCACAAAGACACCATTTTACAGGCCATTGACCAGCTTCAGGCGGGTGGGTCAACCGCCATGGCTTCCGGGATTGATCTGGCCTATCGGCAGGCCCACGCCAGTTTCAAACCCAAAGCTATCAACCGAATCATCATTTGCTCTGACGGCGACGCCAATGTCGGCAATACCAACCCGGACGCCATCCTCGACACCATCACCGGATATGTCCAGGAAGGCATCACCGTGAGTGCAATTGGGTTTGGCATGGGGAATTATAAAGACACGATGATGGAACGCTTTGCCGACAAAGGAAACGGCAACTACTATTACATTGATAACCAGCGGCAGGCAGAGCGCGTCTTTGGCGAACAACTCACCAGCACGCTTCAGGTCATTGCCAAAGATGTCAAAATCCAGGTCGAATTTAACCCAAACGTCGTCTCCCGTTACCGGTTGATTGGATATGAAAACCGAAATGTCGCTGACCAGGATTTTCGCAATGATCAGGTTGATGGTGGCGAAATCGGGGCCGGTCACCAGGTGACAGCCCTGTACGAACTCGAACTCACACCGCAGCCAACCGGGCGGCTGGCCAGCGTTCATCTGCGGTACAAACAACCGGATGGGGACATTGCGACCGAAGTTTCAGCCGAGTATCAAACCGAACGGATCATTTCTGATATCCGTCTGGCATCGGAAGATTTTCGATTTGCTATTGCGGTGGCCGGGTTTGGCGAAGTCCTTCGCCAAAGCGCCGAAGCCACATCCTGGTCACCTGAAACAATCGCCTGGCTCGCTCAAGGCCCAGTTCACAACACTGAACGGCAGGAATTTCTCTCGCTGGTGAACAAGGCGCAAACAATTGAATAACAGCGGATACTCCTCTTAACTGGTCAGGCCATCTCAGGTTCATTCCCTCGAATCAGGAAACAGATAACTCATTGAAAGTTCAGCAACTTTGAATCGAGATCCCTGAGCATTTAAGAGGATTCTTTCTGTCTGTTCCCCGCCACAAAAATCCCTGACCCAACCAGCAAGAGAACAAACGTCAGCCCAATAATCTTGACCACCGCCAGCGTGGGGTTGGGTTCACTTTCCGAAGGAATCGTCGCCAGGACAATTGAGAGCGCTGTGGTGAAAAAACCAAGGGCTCCGGCGAGAATGGCCACCGGTTTTCCACCTGGCACACGCAACACGTCCGGGCCAGCCGGGAAGGATTGAACTTTGATCAACGCCGCAAACATAAACAGAAAAGGGATGAAATTGGCAATAATTCCCATACTGACCAGCACTTCATAGGCCCCGCGAACGGTCGTTCCAGCCTGACCTAAAAAGGCAAATACCGCCGCAACTCCAGCCTGCACAAGTAAGGCCACGTAGGGTGTTCCCCATTTCGGGTGGACTTTCCCAAACGCCGGCGGCAGGAATTTGTCTAATCCGGCAACAAAAGCCAGTCGGGCGGTGGCGGCAAACCAGGCGCCGATACCGCCCAGCACGCTGATGGCCACCAGCAAGGCGACCAGTTCTGAAAGTCCGGAAACGCCGATCCGGTGTTCAACCTTGGAAACGGCCTGCAAAATACCTTGCAGGCTGCTCACTTCTGATTGCGGCAATGCCAGTAAGACACTCAACGTGCCCAGGATATACAGCCCGGTAATCACCACTGCCGCTGCGATAATGGCCCGAGGAATGGTCCGTCGGGCATCACGGATTTCATCGCCCATCGTCGAAGCGCTCTCCACACCGCCAAACGCAAACGCAATCGTGGACCAGAAAACCACATCCTTGAGATTGGTGCTTGGAATCAGGGTTTTGAAGCTGATTTCGTTGGCCGAGCCAAATTTCCACCATGCCAGCCCACCGAGCACCATCACGATTCCAGTTGCCGTCCACAGGCAAACGGCACCCGCCGCATAGAGATATTTGGTGACATCAAGCCCAATCACATTCAACACCACCGCCAGCATCAAACCAATCAGCGCGACTGAAATAAAATAGACGGGGCTGGTTGACAGATGTTGGAGCGAATCTCCACCAACAAATAAAATGTTTGCGGCGACAAAATACAGCAGTCCTGGAAAATAGGGCAGATTTGACGCCCAGTAATTCCATCCGGTCATAAAACCCGCATAATTCCCAAAGGCGCGTTTGCTCCAGACATACAGACCGCCTTCTTCCGGGTACCGTGATGACAACTCCAACACACAGAACACCAGCGGCACAAATAAGGCCAGACAGGCAATGACCCAGATGGTGATGGCACTCGGCCCCGCTGCCGCTGCCGTCGCCAGCCAGCGCAGGTTAAATACTGTGATGACATAGAAAAAGAACACATCGCGAAAGCCAAGTTCACGGCGCAAGTGCGCTGACTGGTCCTGATTTTCCATTTTTTGCTGAATCCCAGAGGTGAGGTTTGTGGTATGAACTACTGTAGCAGGATTGAGCGCCAATTAAGAG
>CAZXCE010000071.1:0-20281 GCA_964639175.1 uncultured Clostridia bacterium | reverse complement strand
AGCCAATCCAGGGTTTTGTCACAAATTTGTCACAACACACTGAGCCCGATAGCCCCGATCCAGGAATAATATTCCATGAACCCACCACGCATATCCCCGTTGCAAATAACCCATGTTTTTCCAGATCCGACTACCGAGTTGCCAAAATGCCCTAAATGCCGTTCTGATTGCTACGCGATGAAAACCAATTTTTTCGTGGTACAGGTAGCAACCGACGAAAAACAGATTTACCAAACGATGAATGACCATTGGATAGGATACTGCCTGCAAGGCCACAAGCTGACCGAACGTAAGGCTTCGAAAGAATCTGTTTGGGAAGAGCTTAAAAAGAAAGGCAAAATATGAAAGAGACCCTACCCATACTCAAACCCATCACTATTCTGGGTGTCGAGTTCACCCTGCCCAAAGGGTTCAAGTTTGTCCGGAACCCGAGATTTGACGTGTACAGCAAGTTCGTGCCCAGGATCACCGAAGCCATGATTGATGAATTGGTTCGGCTCGATTGGCATGGGGTGCAACTTTGGAATCGTCAGGAATTGATCAGGATATTTCCTACCACGATACCTTCGGTAGACCCATATTCAGTTAATTATTGGTTTGAAACTGACGGACGTGGTGGGTTTGGTTGGGCCAGAACAATCGAAACGGCTCGTAATTCAATGAAGGAACGGTGGCACCCGTTGATTGAGAAACAACACGAGCGTTCATGGCCTATGGATCGTTAAGCAACAGCCTGCGTGTCGTCTATCAATTCTTAACCTTACGAAAGCCAAAGATTTATGAGACCAATTTTAGAATCAACAGTAGAGATGAGAAAACATTTAAACTTTCATAAAGCTATTACTCTTTTGGAGTTTGTCGAGATGTATCATAAAGAAGGAGACAACCCCGTTAAAATTGATTACTTGTTTGTTGTAAAAACAGGGTTTATCCATCTTCTAGCTGAGTTTTTTAGTTTGAATGGATGGTTAATAACTGAAGTAAAGTCCAAATCAAGTCCAGACATGAATTGCTTTGAGTTTCGTCCGAGTTTTCGACCTAGTCACCCCCATTATGAAATTGAGTTCAACGATGATTCCAGAGGGATCATAGCTTGTGAAAGAGATTCAGTCTCATCTCGTATTGTTAGGCTTAAAACGCGTCGTTTCTTAACTGAAGAAGAAATCGAATACGGATTCAACTACGGATTCAACTTGACAAACAATATTTCGGACATCAATCCCTGACAGATGGGCCATAGCCGGGCCAATGCCTCACTTTCCTTTCCTTCCTGGAGTCCCACCATGGCATTTGAAAATGCCTTCTTCTATATGACACGCGGCCCATTTTTTATCTTCATGTGCGACACTGAGGAATTTCCGACCGGTCCATATGACGAGTTTAAGACCGTTCTGGACGGCAAAGTCTTGAAGCCGGATCCCGACGAGTACCCAAGCGCCGAGCTGATTGGTTACACTGAAGGTGACCACAACGTGCGAGAAACTGTTTGAGGATGCGTTCGGTCTCGAAGCCGCCTGAAATAAGGGTATTCTTCAACCTCACCCCCTTTTCACCGAGGGGGTGCGGATTGAAACAAACCTGTCAAGTTTTATCCAAAAAAATCATAGATTTTGCGTTTTTTCGGAATTCAGGGCATAAACTGGTTCATGCCACCCAAAGCCCTTTTCGATGGATATAAACCAAAAGCTTTATTTGCTGAGTTTTCCGAGGCCAAAGTCGGAGAAGATGGCCGGCTGAGGCACAAGCTCTATCAGCTCGGCGATGACTGGGTGCACCCATATTACGGCGAGTTTGCCATCACCCAGGAAATGCACGACCAGGTCGTTCAGAACTTCACCCCTCAAAATCTCAATTACGACCATGTGCCGTTTGGCATATCGGCAGGGAAGATCGTCGAGGTTGAGGCTGAAGCTGATGAAGAAGGCTGGGCCTGGGGACTGTCCATCGTCACCCCAAAAGCTGCGGATCATATCAACCAGGGCGAATACCGGGGATTTTCCATTGAACTCGATTTCAAAGGTCTTGACCGCAAAGGCAAAGAACACGGCCCAACCGTAGTTGGCGGCGCCTTGACCAACACCCCATTTTTCCCCATCGAACTGGCAGCTTCACTCTTCACACATCCGACCGCAGCACGCGGGATGAAAAAATTTGCTGAGGACACCATGGAAAAATTGAAGTCCCGCTATGATGCGGAAACCGGTCAGCTTTTTGTGACTCTTGAAGACGGATCCGAAGTTGAGATTGAAATTCCCGAAGCGATTGCCGAAGCTTTGGACGAAACAAAATCGGAGTCGGATGGTGATAAAAACTCCGATATGCCGCCAGAGGTAGTAGCCGCGCTGCAGCGGGTGGATACGTTGCAGGCTTCGGTTGCCAAGCTGGAGACACGGGCCAAAGAACTCGAAAAAGACCTGGTCAAAGAACAGTCACTCCGGTTGAAAGTTGAGTGCGATCAGTTTATGACCGAGCGGCGTGTAAAGCCTGCTTTGTATGATCGGTGCCGGAAAATTTACCTGACCGACGGGAAAGAAGAAGCTGAAGTATTTTTGAGCGAGCTGGGCGATTCGGCCTTTGTGCCGACCGGCCAAATCGGAACTGGTGGCAGCGAACAGGACAAGAGTGCTGTTGCCTTCATCGAAAAAGAAATTGAAAAGCAAAGAGCGGCCAACCCAAATAAAAAGACTTCAGAAATTCTGGCCAGCCTGAACGCACTTTATCCCGAGAAAATGAAAGCGTTTGACCCCAGCCTGCAGTAATCCATTCCCCGTTTCCTCCCTCCATTCCCAGTCTTTCCAGTAACCGCATATCAGGAGCTTCCCATGCAAAAAGTTTGTGTGACCGGTATTTTCGATACCGATATTGATCAGTTTCATCTGGTAATGGACGATTCCGACCGGAATTTCGGGTGCAAGCCGGCAACAGCCAATGCCCGATGCGTGGGCATTGTGGTCAAAGATGTGGAAGGTGCCAGCGGGTCGGCGACAATTGCGGAATCGGTTCAAACTTCTGGCGAGCAGTTTGTAAAGCTGGCAAGCGGGGAAACCGTGGTGGTTGGTGATCCGCTGAAATGTGTCGGTTCGGCTGAGGCCGGTAAGGCTGCCGTGGCTACTGACAATGTGTTTGGATTTTCTCGTGAGAACGCCACCGGTCCGCGGTTGATTACCTGTGTACTAAGCCACCTTGCTAACTATCAATAAACTCTGTTTGGTCACTCCCTTTTCATCTCCCTCTTTTCCCGCTTAACAGGAGATACAGCCTACAATGCCTCCCTCAAATACCCCCTACGTTAGCAAGGTGCTCACCAATTTTGTGGCTGAGCGCCAGCAAGATTATGGTGATGATGGTTATGTAATGCCCTGGCTTATGCCATTCGTCGGTGTCAATGGGCCAACGGGGATTTTCTACAAAAAGACCCCCAACTGGAAACGGTTGCCAGCCAACTACACCCAGCGCGGATCCAAGTCACCAACCAATGTGAAGCCCGACTGGAGCACCGACACGGATACCTACCGAATTGAGGACTTTGCCTTGATGGCCGAAACCTCACGGAAAGATATTGATAACAGTGAGCCAAACGCACTGCTCTTTTCGCGTCAGGATGAGGTTGCCGAGACTCAAGACACCTTAATGCGCGAGCATGAAATAATCGGGAAGCAGACCCTGGTGAATACCCTGACTGGGAACAGCCTTCGAACTGGAGTCGCTTCAAGTCCCGGTGCGAACGAATTTATTCACTGGGATGACAGTGATGACGGCCAACCCCTGCAAGATATTGAGCGGTGGTGTACCTACCTGTTGAAGACCAGCGGAAAGTCCCCGAATTTCGCGGTAATTCCAAAGCAGGTAATGAGTAAGCTCAAGTTTTTGAGCAACTTCACCCAGCCCACTTACCAGGCGGTGCTCAACATTCTGACCAAAGAACATTTCGGAGACTTCTTCGACATTGAGCGGATTTTCATTCCAAAAACGACTGTGGATGATGCTGCCCTGGGTGAAGATGAAGAATTCGATTTCATTTGGGGGAACGAAATCATCCTTGGGTACCTGCCGGAGCGACCACGGAAAAAAGTTCGAGCGTTTGGTTACACCTTTGTGCAAACAGATGTGGAGCTTGGCGGGGTCTCGGAATCCAAACCGTTCCGGGTTCGATCCTATGTAGACGAATCCCGTGGCCGGGGTGTCTATTGCGACATCGTCGAAAGTTTCCTCGCACGCGAGATCGTTGATCCGACGCTGTATATGCGAATTTCCACACCGGTTTCGACGGTTGAGGATGAATAATGAGTTATGCCACGCCTGCCCAGGCGGCCACGGCCTTCCAGCACCTGAATTTTGTGCCGGGTTCGGATTCCCAACCCACTCAGGCACAAATTCAGGAATGGTTGGATCTTCATACTGTGGTGCTGAACTCGATCCTGAAGTCTCGGGATTATACGCCTCCCACGGATACCGAAAGCCAGGCTTACAAGTGGTGCATTGAAGCCAACCGCCTCTATGCCGGGGCGCAAATTGCCTTTGCTTTGAGCGCTGACCAGAACGAAGACAACTTAACCGGGAAGTATCTCAAAAGCCTCTATGACGACATGCTGAGCCAATTGGCAAATGGATTCTTTGATTCAATTTTTGCCGATGACAGCACAACCGTTTCAGCAGGTGGCTCGAAGAACTTTCCAGATCCAAAAATAACCTGGGACATGAGTTGGTGAAATGAAAGTTACTGGCCAGGTTACACCTGGTGTCCAGGCAATTCAAAACTTTGCCAAACAGGTTTTGGCTCGGATCACAGACCTTCGTGAAGGCCAGGGTCGAATCCAAAAGCAGATCTTTGGTTTGATTCAGGAGAACTTTGCAACCAGTGGCCGGCTTTCCGGTGGCTGGGCGCCGCTCAGCAGACGCTATAAGGAACGCAAGGCCCGCGAAGTCCAACAAGGGAAAATCAAATCAACTGAGACCAATGTCCGGACTGGACGCCTTCGCGAATCGTTCACAGGTGGCCCTGATTCAGTTTCAGAATTTGACCCATCTACCAACACCTTCCGCATTGGATCAACTGTTCCTTACTACCAGTTCATCAAGTCCGGTACTCGCCTGACGCCTCCAAGGCCGGTCATCACCGCTTCCGACCAGTTTCGTGGACGGCTGAGGGTGATCTTCGAAACCGAACTCTCCGCCAATGTCGGACGCATCAAACCTCTGAAAAAATAATGGCAAAAGTAATAGTCGGAGCCATCGACCGAAGGCAGGGCAACCTGGCCAATTCAACGCTCTTTTCCGGCACCCTTGACGAAAATGGCGAGGCCCTGGTGGCTGTCAGCGGCGCCAATCAAAAGAAGGTTCTTTCAGTGGACTTTGCTGAAAGCGTGGATGGCGATGTTCGACTCAAACGAAACGATCATTCAAATACAACTCATCTGAGCTTCATCGCGACGGATGGCGGCTACAACTCAGCCAACAAAACATTTTTTGGATACTATGTTTAAAAATCTTGCTGTTCTTTTATTTCTTCTGACGGCTTTCCTGCCCTGCTTTGCTCAAAATCCAGCCGATTCGATTCAAAAAACCGCGATTTTCAAAGGCCAGTCGAGTACCCCCGGTAACCCAAGCACCGGGTTTTACCGGATGTTTTTCGATAATTCGGGGAATCTCAAGGTTGTAAACCCAGGCGGAAGTGTTACGACCTACGGCGGTGGGTTCCAGCTTCAAACACAAACCGGGTTTACGAACAATAATAACCCAGCAATCTGGCTCAAGGGGCCCGTCAGTAACACGACCAATTTCCTCGATTTTTATGACAGTGATGATAACCAGCTTGTTTCAGTAGGATATTTGGGTGATATCTACGCCCAAAGGTTCAATTCAGCCGATGGCAATTTTTTTGCGAGTGGGAACAGTCTCTATTTGAAGCCTGGGAACGGCTCTTATGGAATCGAGATCCCACGCACTGGAGGGATAAAGTTTGGGCCAAATTACAATGGATCCAGTGCCACTGACCCTTTTGCCTGGCTGGATTTTACCGATATTGTTGAGTTTGGAAACCTGGCAACAGGTGAAAAAAACTTATTCTGGAAAAACCCGGCCCTGACTTACACCTGGGATACTGGCGCGATTACGAACCAGAGATTTTTCCGGTTAACGGCTCCTACGATGGCATTTGATGGGGCCTCAACCGTCACAAACGCGGCAACCCTGGCTATCTCGGGTGCTCCGGTAGCCGGGGTAAATGCCACCCTTACCAACTCTTACGGGCTCTGGGTCGAGTCTGGAGTAAGTCGGTTTGACGGCGCAATTTCATTGGCCGGAAACACAATCGCAACCGGGGCAAACAGTATCTATATCGGCTCACCTGCGACACCTGTTACTTCTTACTATATTGGAAAGGGATACAGTACAAATAGCCCGGTTGGTGTTGATCTTCAGCCATCTATCCCGACTGGCCTGGATAAAACCGGTGCAGACCTGATTCTGAAAGCTGGGGCCTCTACCGGTGACGGCGATCCTGGAAGTATTTTGCTTCAGGCTTCCAACATAGGTTCGTCAGGGTCATCCCTGAGTACTCAATCCACAATTGCCACAATCAACTATGGTGGTCTTCAATTGAATGCCGGTCGGTTGCTTGTGCCTCAAATCAAGGGCACATCAAGCACCCCGGGTATTGCAGCAGGCGCAGGGGCTGGGACAGGGGCTAGTGTAAGTCTGAAGACGAATAGTAATGATACTGCCGGGGAATTTACTCTATTAACCGGCACAACGCCCACAGCAGACGAAACCGTGCTGACTATCACGTTTGCGTCTGCCGCTTTCAATGCCCCATTCCCTTCTGTTGCACCGACGAATGATAACGCAGCCTCACTCCTCTCTGGGCAAGAGGACGGCGCGCCGAATTTTTATTACGAAACCACCACCACCACCATGGTGGTAAAAGTCAATGGAACGCTCCCGGAGGCCACCACCTATAAGGTGGCATATCATTTAATTCAATGACATTCACCCGGTCCCATTATGGTTAAAACTTTTCTCGGAATCTTCTTATTGTTATTTGCCTTCTCCGGCACCGCCTGTGACAAAGATAAATTTCAAAAGGCGCGCCAGACCGTGAAGACTATTGAACGGTTGCTCCCGGTGGCCACTGATATTGTGAACCAGCTCCGTGATGAAGAGCTTTTGGAACAAAAAGACGCGGACGCCATCACCAGCACCATCGAAGAAGCCCAACGAGCAATCAGCGAGTTTAATTATCTGGCTGATCAGCACCAGACCCTCTCACCTGAGAATAAAAAGGAATTGATTCAAAAAGCACTGGACCTGGTGAAAAACCTGAGTGCCAGTCTTGAAAAGCTGAACGATGACGGGGTTTTACACATCAAGAACCCCAAACGAAAAGCTGAGGTGGGCCGAATCCTTCGAACCATTTCCATTTCGAGCCACATCCTGCAGGCCACACTGGTCGAAGACGATGTGACTGCCTCACCACCCCAGTAATGCAAATCGTTACCCCGCTTCCCATCATCAACAACATCATCCGGTTGATTCAGGAGCACCAGGCGGGTGCAATCGCTGCCGTTTTGAGCGCACAGACTGAGAGTTTAGGAACCGGCTTCGAATATGTCAGTTCCCTGGCTGAAATCAAAGAGTTTGAACGGGAGGTGAACCCGATCAATGCCAGGACTCCGGTTTGCACAATTCTTGGCCAAACTGAGTTTCTGGACCCTCGCCTGAATGAAGGCGCCAATGTTCGCCACGAAATCACCTGTGAAATTTACTTCACGAGTCCAGATCAAGAGTTCCGGGCCGGAGCCGCTTACCTTTACGGCCAGATGATTCATTACCTTTTACTGGAACTGGTTGACCCTGAAGAGTTCCTCACCGGTCTCACCAGATCTCGATCAGTTCGGTTGATTGAACGCCAGCTTCTTTTTGGATCCGTCAAACTTGAAAATCGCAAAGCCTTTGAAGGCGGCGCGGTATTTGTCTTCAATCTCGATGTAATGACGGTTTGATGGGCCGTCTGCCTCCCTTCCCCTCCTCTTTCCTTTTTCTCCTACCGAGGCAATTCCCAACGCCTCACTTTTCCTTCCTCCCTGGAGTCCCACCATGGCACTTGAAAATGCCCTCCCCTATGTGGCACGCGGCCCATTTTTTATCTTCATGTGCGACACTGAGGAATTTCCGACCGGTCCATATGACGAGTTTAAGACCGTTCTGGACGGCAAAGTCTTGAAGCCGGATCCCGATGAGTACCCAAGCGCCGAGCTGGTCGGTTACACCGAAGGCGATGCGGGTTTTTCACGCACACCAAACCAGAATGAACACAAGTTCAACGAACTCGACGGGACAGCGCTCAAGACCTATGTTGACGAAGACGTCAAAGTCAGTCTGACGTCAACCACGCCTCTGAAGCCGACGATCCTCAGTACTATTTCCGGTGGCTACCACTCACGCTCAGTCACCGCTGAGAAAACCACGGATTATTTCTACGGCGGAAACAGCAATCAGACGCCCACCAAAGGGATCATGCTGGTTGCCAAACAACCGCACGATAACAAACTCGCCTTTTTGATTCCGAGTGTTGACCTGGGCGGCGAATTTGGCGCCCAACTGACCAAAGGCGGGATTATGAAATCAGGGCTGGAATTCACCGGCCTGGCGACCGCTGCTCGTGAACTGTGGTGGGGTGTTGTTGACTACAACAACTCAGACCTTGCCGCCTAATCACTTCTCCCTCATCTCGCCATATGTGGCACGGGCTCGTGGTTCGAACGCCACGAGCCCGTTTTTGTTTGTGATGCAATGCCGATCAATTACAAAGAAAAAGTTGAAAACGTTTTTGTCGGCCCGGCGCGGATTTTCTACGGCACGGATGTGCCGTTCAGCGCCGCCAATCTCAGCGGCAACCAGCCGTCCAGCGGTAGCTTTGCGGGACTGACCAAACGCGGCAGCGTGGTCAGGGTAACATTCCGGACCAAACTGGATTATTACCGATTTGAAGGTGACCACGCCGACTCTGAAGCAATGGTCAACACTGAGGAAATGGAAATCCAGGCTGGATCGTGCAGTGTCTATGGGAGCGAGGGAAAAGCTTTTTGTGAAAAGCTGCTTGGCAACCGAATGGACGGATCCGGTAATTTCGGAAAGACAAGCGGCGGCACCTATGCCACCAACTCATTCACTGTCATCGGGGTTGACCAGCGTAGCTCCAGCCGATTGCTGGTGGCCTCAATGTATAAATTTGCATGTGAAGAATACACCATCGAAATGGACCCAAGCGGGGTTTCGGTCGTGAGCTTTACCCTGAAAGGACTCCTTCATTCAACGGAAGGGATTGGCAAAAAATTTCATGTCTGAAATGCAATCTGAAACTCTCAAAACCGTGGCTTCTTTGGGGTTGAACCCCTTTGTTCTGCAATCCGGAAGAATCCTTTTCTTGCGCCGGCCTGACCTGGCTGCCCTCCAGATTGGAGGGGTGTCGGTCTTCGGGCTCGAAAAAGCTCTTACCCAGGAAGATGAACTGGAGCGAATCAAGGAAGGCGTGCCTGAAGAATTCTGGGAAGCGGTTCAACAAGCCGAACTCCGCAAGCGCGAAGCCGAAAAAGCAAGGACCGGCGCCGATGGATTCCGCCAGCTCTGCGAGTCAATTCGCGCCATGGTGATTTACCTGTGCGCTTCCCAATTGACCGAGACCGGGATCAAGGCGTGCCGGATCAGCGCCGTTGACACCGGTGAGGGCATTGTTCCCGCCGCTGAACTCTCCGATCAGGACCTGTCCAACCTCTGGAATTATGTTTTGAGTTTTTACATCAAGGACAAGGAGGAACTTGCGAACGCTGCCGAAGCGTTCCGCACCTTTCTTGGGGTCCTCGGTCGGCTGGCTCGAACTCGCCGTCCAGGTAAACGCGCTGGGCGTCCTCCCCAGCCGGAAAATGGAAATCGTCCATCCCGTCCTCGCTCACGAGTTCGACCGCGTGTTCAGCATCAAAATGGCCATTGAAAAGAAATTACCTCCCCAGACATTCTTTGGCTAACGATTCCAGGCTCAACCCATATGCAACTTCTTCACTTGTCAAAGGCCGATTCCCAATGAGTCTGACACAATATGGGACCGTTTCTTTTTCCCGGGCAAGATCTTTTTCAAGTTGGTCAAATCGTTGATTTATTTGGGGAAGGATTTCCTCAAGGTTGCTGCGAGTCAGATAGTCTTCCGACGGTGGATACTTTTTGGTTGGATCGTCGGTAACCATGTCGGGTGCTCCTTATGTTTTTGGTTTTTCCAGGTGTTCAACCCGGTCTTCCAGTTCAGCCATCTCGCGAAAAGT
Organism: uncultured Clostridia bacterium; assembly: GCA_964639175.1. Lineage (GTDB taxonomy): Bacteria > Acidobacteriota > Blastocatellia > Chloracidobacteriales > Chloracidobacteriaceae > JACQXX01. Next base: position 9,968 of record CAZXCE010000071.1, on the reverse strand, counting down.
CTCGTTGCGGTAATTCCGGAAATCCCTTTTCAGGTCCTTAACCTCAATTTTCAATCCATGAACCTCTGTCTCGACACGGCCAAGCCGGTCTTTGACCTCGGTGATTTCGGTTTCCATCCGGTCAAGCCGTGGGAGCACGTCTTGGGCAATTACCCGGCGGACAACATTGGTCAACATCTCCTCAAGGTTGTTGCGAGTCAGGTAGTCTTCCGGTGGCGGGTACTTTTTAGTTGGGTCATCGCTGCTCATGGGGATTCCTCACTTTCGGGTTTTCCTAATCATACACCCCTTAATTGATTTCAAGAACCGAGGACAGAAACGACAGGGCCGAGGCTCTGACCATTTCCTCGCTCAGGCTCTCAATTGACACCTGGATTGCCGACTCAAAAGAACGCGAAGGGCTTGCATGATCGGTAGCTTTGACTTCCTGCCGGATTTCAATTTGCCCTGAGTTGGAATGGATGAACGACAAAACCGACCAGGGCAGGCAACCCACTGGCAACCCGTTCCCCCGAATCGGCGAGAAGGCCAGTTCGATGTTAGGCGAAAGAAATCCTTTCAAACGCTGTCTGACCTCTGATCGGTACCCCTTCTTGACAATCCCGCTCGAAATTTCCTGCAAGACAGGCAGAATCAGACGCTCCAAAACTTCCCTGGATTTATTGCGCTCCTGTTCTTCCCGGTGTTCTTTTTGCTCCAGAGATTCGTTCCGTGTGCGCTGTCTCGCTTCAAAGTCACTCAATAGCTGATCAAGTTCTTTCACAAAGGTCCTCTCAATCTGCAAATACTTCGGTAGTGAAGTCAGTGAACTCCAGTGGGACGTTTTTGTATCCCTCGATCTTTGGCACTCGAAAGCCGATGCAATACCGACTAGCCGAAAACCGGGAATGAATCTTTCCGAAGTGTGAAGCCAGGTAGTACGCCGCGGCTGCCGTCCCAATTGAGCCGTACCCAAACAGCAGGTGGACGGTTCGCGATTGGGAAAGCAACCCGGAATCAATCTTGATCAGCATCGCGAAATCCTCATCCGCTTCTGGAGTAATCTGCCGCGAACCAAGTTGAAACCCGCTGACGAAAGGCTGATTTCTCAAATCGTAATTCTCAGTAGTGGGTTGGCCGTGAACAAGCGAGAAGCCTGGGCAGAACTCTTTCAAGAATCGCTCTGTGAACTGGTTGTTCAGCGGCCCGCCCAGAATAATCAAATCAGCCGGTTTGCGGAGGTCGTCGCGATGGGTATGCGGGAACAATTCCGGCTCGATCCCCAACCGGTGGCAGAGTTCAAACAGATGCCCAAAGGCATAAGCGTCACGATGAGCCAGTAAGTCACCCTCGGTGTCCTGCTGGCGAGTAGCCGTGACAATGTTGCAAGTCCTTGTCTTGATCGAGAGGACCCGCCTGAGCTTTCGATGTCGGTTTTTTTCCATAAGCCATTTTCCAGTTTCCCAGGCAACCACTGCTATCAGGCTGGAAAGAACGCCGGGGAATATTTGCGTCAGGAAGAATTGAAGCATTTTTTGCCCTTTCAATCTCACCCCCTCTCTGAAGGAGGGGGTGAGGTTGAAGGAAACCCGATCTTTGAAAATCAGGTGCGTAAATTAGTTTCAATCCGCACCCCCTCGGTGAAGAGGGGTGCGATTGAAGCATACCCCTATTTAACGGCGGCTTCGAGGTCAAAGGTATCGTCAAACAGCTTCTCGCAGGTTGTGGCGCCCACGTTGCCGAGGTGATAAAACAGGGTGGACTTGTCCGAGTCGTTCAGTTCAGAGAGCTTCTGGTCATCCACCAACGAGAGCAGTTTGAAAATTGCCCAGGACTGGCTGGCGTGATTGTGTATCCGGCTGATGCACTGTTCGGTCTTTGGTGGCTTGATGTGGATTGACTTGATCGGCAACATTACACCACCTCCTTCTGGCTCTGGGTCTGGATCAGGATCGCCCGGCCATCGCTCCGCAACCGCTCGACGCTGTTGACCGCGTAATCAATCGTTCTGGCCGATTTCCCTAACTCGATCATCAACATTCGCAGGTTGTGCTGTTCACCATAAATCAACCGCAATTGATAATAGATGTTATCCAGTTCCTCCATGCATCCTTCAACGTCTCCCAACCTCTCGGTTGTGATTTGAGCCAGTAATCTCCGGAGCGGACTTGTCTTCTGCTTGGCCAGCAGGCGTTCAATCGTCTGAACCACAATCGAAGGCGCGCCGGACACTCTGAACGCCCTCAGTTCCTCCGGATCATACTGACAATCTATCGGGTAGCTGAACACCACCCGGCCCGGCAACGCCAACCGTGGAGGGTCACCCTCGAAAACGTACCCGTCAACCCAACCCAGCGCCAGGTCAAACTGGTCGTCCGGCAAATCCTTGTAGGACTGAATCCGGAAATGATCTTTGAAATCCCGCTGAATCTGCGGAAACAGTTGATCCCGTTGCCGCCGATTCCCGCTGACCGCATAGACCTTCTCGGAAATCTTTTTCTGGAGTTCCCTCTGGTGCGCTGGCGAGAGGGTTGGCGCGGGGAGTTGCGGCTGTTGCCGAGGGGAAAGGGCACGGCCTTCTTGTTCTCTCAGGCGGGTTTCCATCAGGTTGAAAGCTCGGATGTATTTTTCTTTCCAAGCTGCAGCTTTCGAACCAGTAAACCCCATCGCGAGGAACGTAAATCCATCGCGAGTGAGATTGTACATTTTGTAGGTATTACCATTTTGTGGGTGAATATAGGGGGTCTCCGCAAAATTGCGGAGTCTAAATTCTTCGGAACACTCAAGCCTGCTGATAGCTTTAAGTACATCATCGTGACGTTTTCCAAAGTCCTCAGCAACCTGGAGAGATGTTGTTGTTGCGTGTCCATCAATAACTGAAAGTTTGGGCAAATCGAGAGGGAGTTGTGTTAAACTCTGATCGTTCATTTGAAGAACCTCCATTTGGGGGAAATATCGGCTCAGATGGTCTCAACATCTGAGCCAATTTGATTTTTACCAAAGAGTTTCAACGCACTATACTTAGGCTTTAATGATACGCACTATGCCTAGTGTGTCAACTTAATAATTGATATGCGTAGGGAATATGCGTATAATTTTTGATTATGACACCTCAAGAACTTAAAACTCGACGTCTCGCTTTAGGGCTAAGTCAAGAACACCTTGCGCGATTACTTGACGTAACCACAAGTACAGTGGCTCGTTGGGAGCAAGGAAAGGGCAAAATTGGGAGCCCCTCCATGCTCAATCTCGCCCTAACTTGTCTTGAGTTGGGGAAACAGCATCCAGAGTTACTGAATATTGAAAAACGAAGTAGTAACTTTCCTAACCAGATAGTTTGATAAAGCGGCTAACTAACTTTGGGACCACTGCATTTCTATGACCAAGACTCGATTGCGAATCCAAGAAATTGCAACCCAGAAAAACCTTAATATTTCCCAGCTTTCCCGGAAGGCGGATCTGGATATAGCCTTAGTTCGCCGTTACTGGCATAACCGAGTTCAGAGCGTTTCTATCCCCGCACTTGAAGCAATTGCACAAGCCTTAGAGGTTAAAGTTACAGAATTGATTGATGACAACCAAGCTGTTGCTTGAATAAGTACTGATTGAGGGAAAAATGAATCAACCAGCCATATATTATCAATTGTATTTTTGAAATTTCGGCGTTTGGGTGCTGGGTGCTTCAAACGGTACAAAGTGCCGTTCATTTTTCCTTTGACTCCCCCTCAGTTTTTTGGTACTTCATGCCCAAACCAGACTTTGGCCGGAGGAAGAATTTATGATTCATTGCCCACGTTGCAACACGCCCGTCCAAAGCGGTTCCACTCACTGTCCCGGCTGTGAGTTTGCGTTCCATCCCCCAGAGGAACCAGATTACACCAAAATTATAACGGTGTGTTTTTTATTATTTGTTTTGTTGCCGGCCCTGGCGAGTATTTTTATAAGTGTTACCCGAGAGAAACCACCAATCTCTTCTTCAGCGGAAAACTCTTCTCTCGATCCTAACCACGAACCGACGAAACCCTCTCCTCCGAAAGAATTCACGGTGACCATCCCGACTCCTGAAGGCGGCGATCTGGTCAAAGAAGTCGTGGTTACCAAAAAAACACTGACATGGATAACCTCATTCCCTTCAGATACCATGGCATTTGTGGTTTTTGAAAATAGGTTGCCTGCCGACACCAGTAAGATAGGGATCATTCCACGTTCCTTGTTTGTAGACGAGCCTAATGAATTTTCAACCAAAGGTGAAATTTTCTATAACCATCACAGTCCAATCTCAGGGAAGGCGTATGCGTGTCTGTTTGTGGTTGATAATAAAGCATGGGGACAACCTGAACCAGCCAGGAAAATCATTCACAAGGCAAAAGACCAGCTTCCCTGTATTGAAGAGATTTCGGATGAGTGGGCAGACGCGGTTATTCAAAAAGTAAGGTGGGCTGAATTTCCACCATCTATCCAGGACAAACTGGACCCGGTTCTGTATCGGGAAATCCTGGTCGGATACAGGTTAGCCATCATCAAAGAAGTTGAAGTGCCGTTCTAAGTTTATCTGTATAAACAATTACGACCACCCTTCCCTCTCCGAACATCAGGTTTTTCTCGCACTCTCTTGCCCTAAGCCTAAACCCTTCCTCGCTTCTCCATTTAGACCTGCCTCTAAAATCCCCTCCTTCTTCAGAGCGCATTCCCCTCGCGCCCTTCCGTTTGGTTTATCCCCATGCCTCCATCAAGCAATGCCTCGCAGATCATATTTCAAGTTGGGTTGGATTCCGCTCAAGCAGCCGAAACGTTTGCCCAGTTTGTGACCCAAATGTCCCAGGGTTTCCAGGGCAGTACTAAGGCTGCTGAGCAGTACAGCACGGTTCTTGGAGCCATTAACAAAGTTCTGAATGATGCTCAAAAGGCTGGCCAGAGCTATGTCAACGGGCTCGATCAGCAAGGCAAAGTGCAGGTGCAAGCCGTCGTCCAGGTTCAGCAACTCGAACAGGCTGAACGGAAGCTGCAGCAAACCCGTGAAGCGGCATCATCCCAGGCCGTTCAACAGGCTCAGGCTCGAAACGCCGCAACGCAATCTGAGAAAAGTACCCTTGAACAACTTCAATCCTCGCTTGAAAAGCTAACTGCCGCTCGATCCACATTGGTCGCCAATGGTGAAAGCACAAGCCAGATTGATAGATTTATCAAAGGGTACCAGGAGCTGATCCGCCAAGAAGAAGAACTACAGAAAGCCATAAACCGTCGTCAGGGAGGTGATGGAGCAAAGAAACGGGCCGATGAAATTCGAGCTGAGCTTCAAGGACTGGAATCGCTGGAGGACAAACTCAAGAAGCTGTATGAGCTGCAAGCCTCGTTTGCCGGTCAAGACTCCACTCGCAATAAACAGAGACTGGATGAGGTCAATAAGTTAATTGCAGCCTATGAAGCCGAGCTGAAAACCAAGCGCCCGCTTGAAGATGCGGAGAAACGTATCCAGCAGGTCAGCGAGCAAGGCACGGCCAAGGCCATTGAGGGAGCAAAAAAACGGGCTTCTTCAATTGAAGGCGAAGTGCGGTCAGTTGAGCGGCTGGAACTTGAGATTAAAAAACTCAAAGAGTTGCAGGCGAGCACAACCGATGCCAAACAGAGGTCGCTCCTTGGCGGGGCAATCGGGGCGGCTCAGGCTGAATTAAATGCAGCAAAGAATGGCATTACTGATTACGGCGCCAGCCTTCAGGGATTCTTTGACCGGCTTAAAGCGGGAGGCAATACACTTGGGTCGTTCATCCAGGGACTTGGCCAGACCGGACTGGTGTCTGAAAAAAGCATTGCAACGTTTGCCGGACTGGCTGAGGTTCTTGGGATTAGTGGCGCCTCTGTAGATGGATTGGTGGCCGGATTTGCCGGATTTGGTGAAGCGTTGGCGGTTATTTCTGGTCCGGTCGGGCTGACGACTGCGGCGGTTACAGCACTTGTTACGGTCTTTGTTGAGGTCGCAAAGGTGGCTGTTGATGCCGACCTGGCCGTACTTGGCTTTCTTGATAAGGCATCGAAAGAAGCTGGAAAATTTCAGTCCACGCTTTTTCAACTTTCCCAGGTCACTGGCGCAAGCCGTGAGCAGGTGGCCGCCATTTCACTCGGGCTTGAGAAATTCGGGCTGAACTCGCTGACCGCTGGGGTGATGTTGGAAAGATTAACCGGGAAGGCAGTCGAAGCGTCCAAAGGAAGCAAGCAGGCAGCAGCAGCATTTAAAGTCTTCGGGATTAGCGTTGTGGATGCTGCGGGCAATACCAAAGACGCTGGAACCTTGTTTGAAGAGCTGGCCAAAGCGACTCAGGGAATGACTTTGACCATTCAGCAGCAGGAAGCGCTGGTTGAGCTGTTTACTCTGCGCGGAGTAAAGGCGTTTGAAATCGCCCGCACAAGTTATAAAGGGTACATTGACACCATCAAAGAGTTTGGGGTTACCCTTTCCAAGGAACAGGAAAAGCAGCTTGCTGCATACCGGGAAAGCGGGATCCAGCTTGAAATTGCCCAAAAGCGGGTATTTAACGCCCTTGGGGCAGCGGCGGGCGACAATCAAATCAATGCCGAGCTTATCCGCCTGATAGAGACATTTGACTTGACAGGCGCTGGAGCCCAGGAACTGGCACAGTCATTTGTGGATTTCAATGCCACGGTTCTCAGTGTTCTGGTTGATGGTGTTCAGGCAGCGGTTGACGCGGTTGTCGAGTTATACAATGGGTTTAACCAGATCCTCACACTCGGGTTCGGTGACAATATCCGTGATATCGGTGACTTGTTTCAGGATTTGGCCAATAAGCTCCGATATACAGCCGAACTGGTGCGCGATATAGGAGATTTCCTATTCCCTGATGATATCGAAGAGCAAGGGAAAGAAATTTCCGCCAAGTATAAGCAGTTTAACAAGCAGATCGAAGCCTCCGTAAAAGAACGCACGGACACTATCCAAAAGCTCCTCAAACAAGGAGTTATCAATGAAAAGCAAGCAGCAGAGCAGATAAAAGCCATCCAGGACAAAGCCAACCAGGACACGTTAAAGAACCTGCAACGGCAAGCTGAGTTGCTAAAAAAACTTCTCGAAGAAGCCCAAAAAGGTCAGGTGAAACCGAGCTTTGCCGGGGCGAAAATTGGATTTGACCCGTCACAGACGGACATGGACTCTCGGACGAAAGAAAGCGCGGAAACAATCGAGGCATTACGTGCCCAGTTTGAGAAAGCAGATGCCCTTGCAAAGGCTTTCGGAAACACGCTTGAAACGGATAGAAAAAAACTCAATGACCTACTCTATGGAACTGGGAAGTCAGCTTTGGCCGCTGCCGAAGATCTAAAGAGCCTGGGTAAAGAGTTTGAGGAAATTAATCGGCAAATCACCGAGAGCAATCAACAACGCATTGAGGAAATCAAATCGCAGGCGCTGGACGGCGTGATTTCCGAGAAGGAAGCGGCACAGCAAATTGCTAAAGCCTATAAAGACTCAGACGGTGACATTCTTTTCAATCTTGAGAAACGGGCTGAGGCTGCCAATAAAGCCCTTTTGGCAACCCAGTTAGATCCAGGGAAGTACACTCATGATGTTGTAGATTCGATCAACGAACAAGCACGGAAAGCAACTGAAGACCTCGAAAAGTTCCGTACTGAAGTTGTCCGCCATGAAAACGAAAACCGGCGAGCAATTGAGGCAGCCGCAGCCAAAGAGCGGGAAGAAGCGATCAAGGCAGAACTGTCGGTCATCAAGGAAGCGGCGGCGGCTGAAACGGATGTCGTCAACGAAAAAGAATCAAAGAAAGAAATCAGTCATCGCAGGGCTGCGGAAGAAAGAGCAGCGATTGCCAAAGATGTTATTGATCAAGAGATTGCCCTTCGTGAAGAATCACTGGAGGATGACAATGTTTCTATTGCGGAGCAGAAAAAGATCGAGCAGGAAATTGCCGATTTGCGGGTGAAGCTCCGCCAGGAAGAAACAAAGGCGAACAAAGAAGCTCGGCAAGCTGAAGAAAAGGACACGAAAGAAGCATTGGAGGCCACCAAAAAGGCCACGGAAGATGCGGTCGCTGAGCGAAAATTGGCACTTTCAAAGGAAGGGGCGTTCCTTCAGCAGTCGCTTTCCCTGATCGAAGCCTCCGATGCCAATACCCTGCAGAAGGCTGAAGCCATCGCGGAGATTAAGCAGCGGCAAATCGGCCTGGAAATCCAGAAGGTACAGGCAGAACTGGACGGGGCACGGGCAACTGGTGAAGCCAAGGAAAAAATTATCGCCCTGGAAATCAAGCTGCTTGAGCTTGGGGGGAAGTCGGTTGATGTCGCCAACGAGTTAGGCAATGCCTATAAAGATGCGGGCGCCAAGGCTGAAGAGGCGGCGGATAAAGCGAAGGCCGCCAGCGAAGCGAACCTGGCAGCCATTTACAGCTTCATCAATGGGTTGGTCAGCCAGGCGAATGCCACTACTCGTGAAAACGTTGACGAGATGATGGACTATCTGGAGGCACGCGTTCTTGAGGCTAGCCTGGCCCTGGCGAATGTTGGGCCGCAGATTGCCGGACTCTTCGAGTTTTACAGCCAAAAGGCGAATGAAGCCCTTGAAAAGGCACGCCGAAAAGAAGCCGAGTTTGCCGCTGAGGATGCGCGAAAACGGGCTGAAGAACGGCGCAAACTGGAAGAAGATGCCTTGAACGAGGCTCGTGATCTGTATGAAGAATACACCGAAGACAAAAAAGACCTCGATGAGGACTATGCGAAGACGGCTCGCAAAATCAACAAGGATCTGGCGGAATTACCTGGCAAACGATTGGACGCAGAAAAGGAGTTACTGGGTGATCACGCTCAAGAGTTAGCTGACCTTGACAAAGAGATTGCCGATAACCAGATCAAAGAAGCGCAACGGGCGGCCTTCCAGCAACAGAACATCGAACTCGACAATCAGGCTGAATTGCGCCGGATCCGCGAAAGCGGGCAACGTGACAACCTCAAAAGTGAAGCTGATACCATTGTCCAGCGGGCCAAACTCCGGAGTGAAATTGCCCAAAAAGAAAAGGAATTCGAGAAAAAGCTGGCGGAAGACCAGAGAAAACTAGCCCAGGAGCTGGCCCAGGCGAAAAAAGCAGGCGATGAAGGCAAGGTTGCCCAGATTCAAGCCGAACTCGACAAGCTCAGGGAGGAAGGCCGGAAAGAACTCGACTCGTTTGCCACGGAAAAACAGCAAGAAATTGATGCGCTCAACAATCAGCAAGCAACCGAAGAGCAACGCCAGACTGAGATTGAGGCAGCCCTGGCATCGAACAAGAGTCAGGCTGAGATTGACCTTGAGATTGAAACGATCAATGCCAAATATGATGCCCAGCAGGAATACAACCGGAATCGGCTGGAGCTGATTCGTCTCGGCGACACGGCGGCGTTGGCTGAACTTGATGCGAACTTCAAAGAACAACAAGACTTAATCCAGCGGCAATATCAAAACGAGCTAACCTACCTCAAGCAGAAAAATGAATTAGCCGCCAAGGAACGCCAATTCGAAGCCGACCTTGAGAAGGCTGAACTTGACAAGCGGCGAAACGATATTCTTGCCCGGCAAGCACAGGAACTGGCTGATCTGAAAAAGCAGTTCAGTGACCGGGAAACTGCGCTCAAGGACCAGTTGAAGAAAGAAACAAACGCCTATGACCAGGCAATGACGGAGATCGAGACCCGTGTTGGCGAGGCATATTCCAAGTTAAGCGACCTTGCCAAAGGGTTCTTCGATCAGTTGAAAGCCGGACTCGATTTAGCGGCACAGGCAACAGGCGGGGGAGTTACAACCACAACGGGCGGGGGTTCCGGCAGCGGCAGTGCTGGCGGCGGTAGTGCTGGCGGCGGTAGTGGAAATACGGCTGGGATTAATGTTGGTGGAGGAAGTTCGACCAGTACCGCACCAGCTCCACCTCCAGCTCCACCTCCACCAAATACCCAAACTGGTGGCGGGAATCAGACTGGCGGCGGCGGCAGAGGCGGGG
>CAZXCE010000070.1:0-20430 GCA_964639175.1 uncultured Clostridia bacterium | reverse complement strand
TTTTGAACTCAAAGGATTCCAGGTAAATCTTTGATGGAGATAGATATCTTTGTCATTGATTGAAAATCTGTCATCTCCAAACTCCAGATCCCAACCTGGTTTTTATCTGGGGTTTGAACGGAATGTACCTTGTCGCGACGGGTGAGAGATAGGTACACTGTTGTCACCGGTTTTCCGAACAAGGGGTATTTCCTCGGGGATTGAGATGGCAATCACGCTGTGAGGCCGTCAAATCGCCAGTCCAACATCGCCTTCAAGCACCGAGGTCTTCAACTGCGGGCGCTCTCCGCTCTTCCACAGTGCAGCAGTGTGCAATACCCGATACCTGATGGGTCCCCCGTCCGGTCTTTCGCTACGCACGATTGGGCGCGGGATGCAGACAAACTCGGTGCGCATCTCATTGGCCGACAATTGGACTTTCGCATAACCGTGTCCTCCAAGATCTACGAACTCGAGGTGCGGAGCCAGCTCCGGGTTGGACAGCGACCGTGCGCGCTTGAGGTCAAAACTCTTTGCATATTCGAAGCACGCACGGACGCCGTGCTTCAGCAGCATGTTGAAGGCCCAGTCCGGTTTCGCCCCCGGATCCCTGTCAGCCAGAAACAGCGGTCGGAGCGGGACGTCCTTCGGAAATCTGTGCTCATAAGACTCCATGACGCCGGGACTGACGAGTGATCCACCAACAAAACTCAGGCCTACTGGCTCGAACTTGCCGGGGGGAAGTTCCGCCGTTGCATATCCGGCCCAGAAACTGTGCCGATCCCCTGAGACGATTGCAAAGCCCGTAATCTTCGCGTCGCGCACCAGATTGTAGATTTCAGCGCGCTCTGCGTAGGCGGTGCCGTAATCACCCCCGCTCAAGACGGCGAAGGTATTTTTGGGCCAGGACTCGTTGGTGAGACCTGCCGGCAAATTCTGGGGGTCGGCGCGCCAATCCAGTGCGCCCAGAGAGTTGCCCCAGATTTTCCACACCGCTCGTGAACTCTTGAGCTTGTCTTTGAACCATTTCTTCTGCTCCGCTCCGAGAATCGTTTGCGGCGGTGCGCTCCGTTGCGGGTTGGGGACCTGCGAATCGTTGAACCGGATTTCGAGTGGTGGATTGCCGCCGTTGAAGCCACGCCCGCCGTCTAAAATCTGCATCGCAGACTCAGGAAACATCCCCATGAATTCGTTGCCGCCGAGCTTTTCGAGAGACGGATCGCTGAACGGATCCGCACTCCGATAACTGCGCTGATCGGTGATGATCAAATCCAGGTTCCTGCCGTAGCGCAACGCCCGGTAGCCCTTGAGGCTGTTGATTGCCGTCAGGTTGTTGGGTTCCATTCCCAGCCCATTGCTATCGAACTCCTTGACTGGAACGTCTTTCACAGATGGTGGATCGAAACGCTCCAGTGACCCGCTCGGCGGAGCGACACGTGCAGGGAGGTATTCGAACCAGGCCTGATTCGCCGCGACCTTGACGCTCTGGCCAGGCTGCTCAAACGACCCCGCCTTGACGATACTTTGCCACCCTTGCCACGAGAATTCGTGGTTGTCCCATATGGCGACGAACGGCCAGCGTGCACGCGCGTCCTGGAGATCGGGATCGGCGAGGTAGCCTTTGTAGATAGCCCGGTAGCCATCAACAGTCAGCGGTATGTGGAAGTTGCTGACCTTTGGGCCCTCTGGGAGGCGCGCAACCTCATAGATCGTGCGATCATAGCGAGTCTTCACCTCCTCGGGATACTGGACCACCTCGTAGATGAAATCGCCCAGGTGCAGAACGAAGTCGAGTTGTTGGGCGGCGGGAGCGCGTTCATCTTCGTAAATCATCCGGCGATAGGCGTTGAGCTTGCCCTCATTGATATCCTGGCAGCTCACGAATGCGAAGTTCACTGGGCGCGGATCGTTTGGCAACGGCGCCGTAATTGTACGGCCAACCCGGCTGCCGTTTCCGTCGGCGTCGGTAAACCGATACCAGTACGTGCGTGCCGGCTTGAGTCCACCAATTAGAACGCGCGTGGTCCAGTCTGCGGCGCTTGAGACCGGTGCCTGTGCGTGCGCAATGACTCGGCGGAATGCCTCATCCTCGGCTACCTCGACGGTCAGGATCTGGCGTGTGCCCTGGGCAAACGGATGCCTCGTCCACAGGATGACGCTGTGCGGATCAGGATCGCCCGAGGCGACGCCTTGGGGATAGAGGTCACGGCGCTCATGCCACTGGACACGCGAACCTTGAGCCGGTCCGCACCAGGCGAGCGACGCACCGATTGTTAATGCGGTTTTGAAAAAGGATCGGCGGCTAATCTTCATCGTCTCACTCCATTGGGGCTGCAGTTGGCGTCACCTCAGGATTTGGACGCGAACGCCCTCTCAGAGACTGTTTGGAAATTCCAGGTACGACCTGATTTCAATCGGAACCAAAAGGTCAACCCAATGACTGGAACAGGTGAACCGGTTGAATTCCATCCAGTGATGTGATGAGGTGAAATGGAAATAAGATGAGGGTCAGGTCAAATCAGGGAATGAACAGAAAACCTTATCCAACTGACCTCACCGCTGAGCAATGGAAACTGCTTGAAACTATCTTACCACCATCTGAGATGCAAGGACGCAAACGAGAAGTGGATGTACAGGAAATCATGAATGCCATTCTCTATCTTCTCGTGGTCTGCCAGAGTTCATCCAGCGTGTCACGGCGTGGGGCATATATTATGAAATACCACCAGGCTGAACCTGAGAGTTCAGCTTTTCCACGGATTCCAACCAGGCGGCGGGCGCCTCGTGCCCGCGAAGATTGCGAGGCAGCCTGTTACGACTGCCTGATGAGTTATGCCAATCAACCTGATCATCAGTTGCTTGATTCGGTTGAGGCTCCAACCGTTTCTGGAGCAATTGCAGTTGGCTGAAGTGAAAGTCTCTCCGAGATCAATGCCTCGAAGTCAGCACTTCGAAACCTTGCCGGGGATTGATTCTAAAATGAATATCTGATGGCAAGCTGCAGGCGTCGAGCCAGGATGGTTGTCGAATTGGAAATCCCAAACCCTGGTGACTCCAAAATCCGCTCTGGGATTCCAAAATGTGCCCGATTAAAAATGTTAAAAGCTTCGATTCGGAGGGATAACTGGTGTTCTCTGTTGAATTTGAAATTTTTGGCAAGCGCCAGATCAAGACTCGCCAGCCCACGCGAACGAAACGTATTTCGGCCAATGTTTCCGTCCGAGCGACTGAGCCGGGGCGCGAGGTTGTCAAAAGGTGAGTCACCCGAAGCAAGTGAGTATTGTGTTGCGCCACTTGAATGAGCAATCACCCCGTCAGTTGAATGTAACCGATCCGTCAAATTTCCGTCCTGGTTGATATCCAGGCTTGATTGAATGGTAAAGGGTTGTCCGGTTTGGACGGTTACAATTCCAGAAATTGAGGTTGGGGCCAGCCACTGCCCGAGGCCGCGCCCGGCTGGAAATCGGTACCCGAAAGCTCCGGTCAGGCGATGACGAACATCAAAGGCCGCGTTCCCGCGTTCGGCCCGAAGGCCACCATGGCGATTGAGTTCATCTTGAGCCAGCGCTGAGCTTCCACCGAGATCAAACACATCTGATACATCATCTATCGCGTGTGAAAATGTGTACCCCACCTGAAACCCAGGACCTTTTTGAAACTGACGTGTCATCGCCACGTGCACCGCCGCATAGTGTGACCGCGCTGAACTTTCAAAAACCGTGTATCCCCCAAGGCTGGGTTGGGGGCGAAAGGTTCCTGGAAAAGATGGGTTGAGTGTTCCTTTGAAAAAATAATAAGGTGTGACGGTGCCTCCATTTGGGGTTCGTTGACGCAAGAGCCCTCTGGCCCACGTCACCACACCCGAGAGCGAGACAACCAGCCGACCTGGGAACATTTGTTCGATTGTCAGTCCAGCTTGATGAACCACGGGCGTGCGTAACTCTTTTTCAGGTAAGGTAAAACCGATGGCAAAACTCTGGAGCAAAAACAAACTCCCTAATCCAGCCGCCAGTTGATCCTGTGGAATCCCAATCGTATTTCCTTGTGAAACCAGCCGGTTCCCGTTGATTTGAATCAAGGATGGGTTAATTGGGAGTTGTTTATCAAATGGGTTTTGAATCCCAAGGTTTATCGGAATATATCCTGGGAAAACGTTTCGCGACTGACTGACAATGGTGCCGAGCAGGGCATCATAAAATAACCCATAACCGCCTCGGATCGAACGGGATCCATTTCCGGTCAGGTCCAGTGCAAAGCCGGTTCGAATGGCAAAATTATTGGCGTCCGGTTCATAAATCCCAGACCGGTTTCCGAGCACGTCTTGATACGCCCGAAACGTTTTGAGGAATTCGCCGACGGCTGGATCCATCGGGTCATTCGCTCCAAAATCAGAGGGTTGCAGGCGTAGACTGCGTCCGATCCGGCCAGTGGCATCCTTCGGAACCGTATTTCGTTCATACCTCCCGCCAATTTCAAGCATCAATCTGGATGTAACCTGGAATCTGGAATGAACAAACAGATTGAGTTCGGTTGTTCGCAGCCCAATCCTTGAATCGGATTCGATGGCCAAGGCTTGTTGAGCATCAGAGGGAGTGCCTCTAGCCGCAAGAAAAAGACCCGATACGGGGGTTGTTGTTTGAAGGTCGGCGCCGAGTTTGACCCCGGATGAAAAAGTGAGTTGAGTTCGATAGTTGCGATCTAACCGGCTATTGAATTGGATTCGCCGGAGGTCAAATCCGAACTTCACAATCCGGCGCCCCTGTATCAGGGCAAATGTATCTGCGATTTGAAATGTATGGTTGGTGCGGGTTTGGGGAAACGTAAACGGGTCAATCCCGAGGGGACTAAACGGCAAAACCGAAATTCGTCCGACCGGGCCAGTTGTATCTTCCGGCGAAGAGAACACAAGTGGGTTGCCGGCGACTTCATCAAAACCAAGCCGGGTCTGGCCGTACGAAAAGCGGAGTTGATTGGCGGTTGATGGCGAAAGATCAGAATTGAGGGTCAGCGCCACATTATGTGTGCGCGTCAAAGCGTTCACCTGGCTATTTAAGGCCTGATCAATGGCTGAAATCTGACTGGAATCATCGGTCACGACATATCGAAAACTGGCCGTGGTTGGTCGGCCAAACAAAGAGAATTGAGCATCGGCTTTCACTTGCCCAATGGTGGCATCTCCTGAAGCCGGTAAAACACGAGTGAAGGTGTTGGCTCGATATGGACCACCGGGGTTATTTGGAAGTGGAATGAAATCAAGCCTTTGAAAGTAGAGGTCAAAGAGCAATGGATCATTTCCAAAGGCCAGGGCCCCAGCTCGTTCAGATAAGGTAGGGGTCGCGAAGTGAAGTTCCTGTTGTTGATGAAGGTCCTTACGTTCTAGCCCCAGCAAGATGACCAGCCGGTTTTTAATCAGCGGCCCGCCGATGAGAACTCCGGTTTGATGTCGGGAAAATGGATTCTTGGCCGGATTTCCTGCCCATTGAAAATCAAACGGGTCACGAGCTGAAAGTGATTGGTGTGAAACGAAACGAAACACCTGCCCATGCCAGTGATTGAACCCACCCAGCGCTACCAGATTGATTTGGCCACCTGTATTGCGGCCAGCTTCGGCATCAGCCAGCAGGGTTGTAATTTGAAATTCGGTAATTTCCTCAACTCCCACGTTTTGAGGCGTTGTAAATCCCTGGCGGCGAACGCCAATGTCCTGGTCATTGTTGTCTGATCCATCAATGGTAAAGTTGTTGCCTCGGGCACGTGTGCCATTGACTGAGAACTGCCCCGCCGTTCCAACCCCTGGGCCAACTCCAGGTCCCGTGCCCCCAGGTGTGGCGGGTGCGGGGAAAACACCAGGTTCAAGCAAGGCCAGAGTATCAATGCTGCGTAGCCCTCCAATTGGGAGAAGTGAAAAAAAACTGGCGGGGCTGCCGCCTCGGTGTGTCGAATCAGTGACATTGACCCCCGGGCCCGTATCGTTGAGCAGATTGGCAGCGCCACCTGCTGTGATTCGAAACAGTGTAATCGGAGGAATTCTGATTTCACGGGTGGCATTTAAAACACCGGTAAACTGATCAATTCCACCAGATTGAAAGCCATCTTTTTCAGCCGTGATTTGATAGGTTCCCGGAGGGAGAAACTCAACCCGGTACAGACCTTCACTTCGCGTCTGTGAAACGTAGGTAAAGCCGTTTGAAAGATTTTTGACGCGAATCAGCACATCCGGTAACGGCTGATTTTGTTCATCCACAACGTTGCCGACCAGTGTTCCGGTGGTGGTTTGAGCCACAACGCCCCTACCACCGCAGCTCCCAAAAACAAGCCACAGGAAGATCAAGATCAGATTGGTGCAAAGTCCGATCCATGTCCTGAAATTTGTGAAGTTCACTGCCACCTTGCGCTCAACTTCCGGTTCAGAATTCATAATTCACCCATTGGGTTAAACCAATTTGCAATAAATACTTTCCATTAGAAAATTGTTAAACAATTCAATCAAATAGATTTAACTGACTGCTGACTACTGACTGCTGACTATAAACTGATATTATTTCCAATTCCCAATCAATACAAATGGAGCCCAAAAGTACGGGTGGGCAAACGGTGCTTTGGGATCGGGCTGAAAAGGTTTCGCTGTCTTGTATACTTCACTGTACACACGTTTTAACCCTCTTTTTTCGGAATTTGGATCACATGGTAGATTGCCTTTCAGCAAGGCACATTGGGCCTGACGCAGGAGATCGCCTTTGGGCAATTCGGGTTGTGTTTCGCGAAGCCGATAAAATCGCTGCATCAAAGCCCGGGTACTGGTATCCGCCACTGACCAGAGTGTGGCAATCACGGCTTTGGCCCCCAGATTCTGGGCGGTAATTCCAAACCCTTCGATCTCACGGCCACTGCTATCGGTTCCGCTCAGCGCTGTTTCACAGGCCGAAAGGGTCAATAATTCGGTGCCCCCAAAGAAGTTTGGAATCCCCCTGAGTTTTTCCAGTGAGATGGTGTTTCCATCGCCCAACAGGAGATAAGAATCAGAGTCAGTCCCAGGTTGAAACACAAAGTGGCTGGCAATATGCACCAGTGGAAACCGCTGGCGAACCGAAGTCCGAAAAGCTTCGGAGGTGAATGCGGAATCCAAATAAATTCGCCCTGAAATCAGGCCGGTGGATCGAATGGACTCATCTTTGATAATGCTCAGCAGTTCAGCTTTCGCACCGGGTAACGCTTCAAAATCTCCCACAGGTTGGGAAACCCCAAGTCCAAGTCCCCGCCATTTTGAACTCACCGGATCTTTCAGGCGGGCGTTGCTGGCCGGAGTAAAAAGCGACACCGTATACCGCTCGATCAAATAGTGCTCGCCGTCATATAAAGCCGTCAGCGGGATGTAGCGCAATGTTCCATCCAGTGCCCACATCAGAACTTCAGCCTGGGCAGCCTCAAGTACTTTTTCGAGTGGTTTAAACAAAATGTCATAGAGTTCCTTTCCAACCGGGCGCGGGTCAAGCTCTGGTTCCTGAAGGAGTTGTCGAAATGCCAGAATTTTTCGATTGAACTCAGCCGCAATGATCGGAACTTCAACTGCGGTTTGGGTTTCTGGCGTCACCACCACCACACAAACTTTCGATTGGCCAATCAGTGTATAGAGTGCCACACACCGGCGACCTGTTGAGGCCGAAAGCTCGCGGAGGTCTTCAATTAAAGCTGACGCTACTTTCACCTGTGACAATTTTTCTGATCGGTTTGGTTCCTGGGCATATTCGGTCTCCATTTGAATGAGAAACCGTTGAAAAGCCTGGGAGGCAGCTTCGAGTTCAGCTTCCACGGCGTCAAGTTGAGTTGCATCTTCTTTCGACAACGTCGAACCCAGACTTTTTTCGATCAACAAACCCCGTTTGACCCCAAGTGAAGTGACCCGATCCGCCAGGATTTGATACTGGTTTGTGGCTGCCGCTTCAGCCGGCGTGATCGGAAGGCTTTGGCTGGGTTCATTCTTCTCAGACAAGCTCCGCCGGGTAAATTCAAAGTATTCTTCCGTTTTGAGGAACAAATAGACTTTTTCGGCTTCAAGGAGTCGCCCGGCCGTAATCAGGTTTTCAGCCAGGGCACGATACGTGGGTTCAAGCGACCGGATATACCCTCGTTGCAATCCTGGCTCGATCATCTGGGCATCCGCCCGTAGTTCCTGATAGCAATTGACGGCCTGTTTTCCAAACAAAATAGCCAGGTGGAGATTCCCCAATTGTTGAAACAGGTGGCTCAGATTGTCGAGAACCGCTGCTTCTCCGGCTCGATCTCCCAGCATCCGCATTTGAACCAGGGCTTTTCGATAGGCCGTCTGGGCTTCAACCATCTGCCCCAACCGGAGATGAGTCGTCCCAAGATTATTGAATCCAGCCGCCTGACCCGCCTGGTCTTCAAGCTGAAGGTGGAGTTTCAAAGCTGATTGAAAACACCCGTGAGCCTGGGTCAACTGACCGCTTTCCAGGGCAACCCCGCCCAGTTTGTTGAGAAGCGAAGCCATGGCTCGAAAGTCTTCGAGGTCAGTGGCCAGTTCCAGTGCTTTCGTAAGCGATTGACTGGCTTTTGAGCGATTTCCGACTGCGGCATATACCAGACCCAGGTCGCCCAGGAGTCTGGTCAAACGACTTCGATCTCCGGTCGTGCGCAGTAATTCCTCAGCCTGTGTCAACATATCAAGGGCTTTAGAGTGGTCTGCCAGTTGATGGTAAATGGCAGCGATATTGATCAAGGCCGTGGCTTCTCCGACCTGATCCTGACACTGGCGATAGAGGGTTAGTGCCTGCTGATAGCGGTCAAGTGCCAGGTTGCGTTTGCCCAAATCAGCCAGGGCCGCGCCAATATTATTGGCTGTTGTCGCTAAACCGTTGATATCCTTGAATCTTTGATATCGGTTTTGAGCCTGCTCAAAGCATTGGATGGCTTTGAGTTTTTGCCCCCACTCAGATTCGAGCGACCCAAGGTTATTGAGCACTGTTGCTTCACCTGATTCATTTCGAGTGACCTGATACAGTTTCAGGGCCTGTTCAAACAACTCTTTGGCCAGCCGGTTATGTCCGGTTGTCTGGACGGTCGTTGCCAGATTGGAAAGGGTTGTCGCTTCGCCGCTCAGGTCACGAATTTGACGGTAGAGGCCAACCGCCTGATCAAACGCTTTGAGTGCCGTTTTCCAGTCACTCAAAGTATGAAACACAACGCCTGCCTGATTGAGCAGGCTGGCGGATTCAGCCAGTTTTCCCTGTTGTGCCAGTCCATTGGCAGCCAGGAGGTACAACTTTGACGCCTGTTCAAGTGCTGGTCGTGTTTGTTTGGCCCGAAGTTGGTTTGCTTCAGCCACAAGGTGCTGGATCGGAGGTGACTGGGGTGGCATTCCAGATGCTGCGGAGTCAGGACCGCCCGCGTCAGTGGGTGGGTCTGTGTGCGTCCAATCCCGCCCGCTCAGGCAGGTGGTACTGACAAGCCTTTTCTTTCCAGCACCGGCCTGGCCTAACACCAAATCCGGTGGAAGCAGCATCACGGCCACCATGAAGATCAGGCAGCCAATTTTTGGGAAAATCCAATGGGAAAGACGTGTCAGCATAATCATTTTGGTTCCGGGTTCCGGGTTCCGGGTTCCGGGTTCCGGGTTCCGGGTTTTCGAAAGAGACAGGGTTCAAAACAACAGCGCCGGCACTTCTTTGGTCTTTTTTGAGGTGCTGGGATTTCGTCACAGTCTGAGAATATAGACATTCGAATTTTGCCCGCCCGCCATCACCGTAAGGCGATTGTCTCCGGTTTGGAGGTTTAATTTCTTGCGGCTTCCTTTGAGCATAAGCTGACTGTCATTTTGGCTTCTCAAATTGATGGTCACATCAACGCCATTGATAAAAACCCTGGCATCAAATGGTCCAAATCGAGAACCAGTGAGGGTAAGTATTTTGTCCGTATAGACAGCATTTGAAATCACAGGTGTTGCTGGTTCAACAACATCCAGGGTGATGAGTTGCTGCCGTTGGATGGAACCCGAGATACCGTTGACGGTGATTGACAATCTTCCAATCGGAGTTGTGGGTTGTGTCTGTACTGTCAGTTGGGTTCCGCCGCCTGACGAAATCGTGGGTTGTGCAAAACTCAAAGTTGCCGCATTTGATGGTGATGCCCTTGCGTTGAGGTTGACCGATCCAGTAAACCCAGTTTGACCGGCGACACTGACCGTAAAACTCGCTGCCTGCCCCCGCATGACAGATTGACTGGCTGGCGAGACGAGCAAGGAAAACCCAGGCAAACTCGCGACATCGAGTGCCACGGTTGCTTCCTGCCGGTCAGTGCCGTTGGTTCCGGTGACCGTGATCGAAATTCGGCCACTGGGAGTTGAACTGGTCGTGGCAACGGCAAGCTGGACGCTGCTTCCTGGCGTAACCGAAGTTTGAGAAAACTGAATGGTTGCATTACTTGCCGGCGTTGCAATAGCACTCAGATTCACGCTTCCTGAAAACCCATTTTGCCCTTGAGCCTGAATGGTATATTGAGCCGCCTGCCCGGCTGAAATTGACTGGGTGGCCGGTGTAACCGAAAGCGTAAATTTCGGCGGCGGAGCATTAACATTTTTAATCATCCGAATGGCGTTATTTTGGGTATCAGTAATCAGGAGGTTGTCGCTTCGATCAAGAGTGATAGTGCCAAAGGGGATTAAATTTAAACTGGCGTTGAGGGCTGATCCTCCGTCGCCGGAATATCCTGCTACTCCATTCCCGGCAATCGTTGTAATGATTTTGGTCACTGGATCAACCCGACGAATACGCTGATTTGAGTTATCTGCAAAAAAAATTGTGCCGTTTGAGTCAACCGCGATAGACGCGGCATAACCGATCTGTGCGTTTGTCGCCAGTCCGGTGTCTCCGCTAAATCCAGGGGTCCCGTTTCCAGCTACCGTCGAAATGAGCCCGGTCCGGGCATCAACTTTTCTGATCCTGTAGTTGTTTGTATCGGCAATGTAGAGGTTTCCGCTCGTATCAAAGGCAATCCCTGCCGGGAAATTGAGGCTGGCTGAACGAGCAGGAATTCCATCCCCATTGTATCTCCCAGGTCCGCCTTGATCAGGAGGCATAAACCCATACCCATCACCAGCCACCGTCGTGATGATTTTCGTCCCGGCGTCAATTCTCCGAACTCGATGACTATTTGTTTCTTCAACAAAATGCAGATTTCCTTGTGGGTCAACCGCTGTATTTCCAATTCGAAACTGAAGCCGTGAATTTAAGGCAGAGTAACCATCTTGAACGGCATCTCCACAACTGTCATCGCTACATCCAGCAAAGTGCGAGATGGTGTCATCTGCCAGATTGATCTTCCGTATTCGGCCATACCGAACAATGCTGACATAGAGATTGTTGGTATTATCAACAACGACTCCGCCTGGATACTGTAAGTCCAGATCCGCGGCTAAAGCTGGGCCGCCATCGCCGCCAAAAGAGGCAATGCCAGTCCCCGCAATGGTTGAAATCGTTTGAGTGCTAGCCTGAACCTTTCTGATTCGGTTATTTCCACAATCAGAGATATAGTAATTTCCAGACCTATCAAAGGTCACATTAAACGGAATCAACAGCGAAGCACTTTGGGCTGGAAAGCCATCTCGGATGAGCGTACCACTGTCAGATCCAGCAATCGTGGTGATAATTCCGTTTTGGCTTGAAACCCGGCGAATTCGATTATTGAAACTGTCGGCAATGACGATATTTCGATTGGCGTCCACTGCAACTCCTCCTGGTGTTCGAAAGTACGCCTGAGTTGCTGACCCACCATCACCGGAAAAAAAGAATCCGTCGGGTACTCCAGCAACTGTACTGATTTGCCTGGTCACGGCGTCCACTTTCCGAATGCAAAAATTGAATGAATCAGCAAAATACATATTGTCTTCAGCATCAAAAGCAATGCCTTGTGGGTATTCCAAGGCAGCATTGACGGCTGGCCCGCCATCACCCTGAAACCCTGCTGTTCCGTTCCCTGCAATTGTTGTAATGATATTGGTGAGTTTATCTACTCTCCGAATTCGGTGATTTTCGGAATCGGCAATAACCAGGTTGCCTTTCGAATCTAAGTTGATGCCGGTCGGGAAACGCAACAGCGCAGATTTGGCCGGCCCGTTATCGCCACCAAACCCATACTGGCCTGTACCAGCATATGTGGAAATGAGACCGGTTTGAGCATCTACTCTTCGAATGCGATTAAACCCCTGATCGCAAATATAAATATTACCATTTCCATCAACGACAACATCCGTGGGAGAATTGAGCCCAGCCTGGAGCGCTGGTACTCCCTCTTGACAGGTACAGGAACTCTTTCCATTTCCAGCTACCGTTTTAATAGTCCCGGTTGTCAACTCGACTTTGCGAATCCTCCGATTCCCAGTATCTGCGATGTAAATATCACCAAATGCATCTATCGCTACCCCACGTGGTTCATTTAATGAAGCACTAATCGCAGGCATTCCATCATTTGAAAATCCAATAATTCCATTTCCGGCAATCGTGGTAATCACTCCAGATGGATCTATTTTTCGGATCCGTCCTTTTTTCCAATCAGCAATATAAAGGTTCCCTTGACCATCAAACATCAGTTTTTCTGGTTCAGATAAACTGGCATTGATCGCCAACCCGCCATCCCCTGAAAAAGGAATCCCACCCGCAATCGTGGTAATATCTCCGTTTCCCAGTTGCGAAAGAGATGGAGGCTGGACAAAGAACGTCCGTTGAGCGACCCCGCCTCGGGTAACGACAGACAGGGTTCTGGTTCCTGGGGCGGTTTGAGGAGGAACTGTAAATCGGATTCGAGTTGCTGAATCAACAACTGGATTTAAAATAATGCTTTCACCCAGGATGACCCGGCTTTCGGGTGAGAAATTTCGCCCGGTGATGACGACTTCGGCACCTCCGGCCAACTGGTCGCTTTCCTGGCTCAGGCTGGTAATCTGTGGTGGGCCAAATTCGACGATTTTGAGAATATCGTCATCAGTTGTGGCGCCAAAATCCGTGACGTAGGTTTGAAACCGGCTGTTGGTGGCATTGGCAGCTTCAATAAAAGTCCCGGCCTGGGCGAGTTCGATTTTGAGTGGTTCTCTTCCGCCTGGTCGGAGTGCAACACTTACTGCCCCATTTTCTTCAACCACGGTAATGTTTCCAAGATCATCAATTGAAACTGTTTGCGGATTGTCAAATACCAGGGCGCTTTCAGCCCGGTCACTGAATCGGGATTCGGCAATATCCACGTCACGCGCGCTTGAAATTTTCCCAATCGTGGTCACTTCGCCCACCAGTCGCCCATTCTCTGACACAACTTTCATCAGTCGGACGGCATTGTTTCCTGCATCAGCCACAGCCAGAAACGTCCCTTCACTATTAATGGAAATGCCAGTTGGGCGATTCAACTGGGCTGCCCGGCCACGACCATCCAGTTTGCCTGGGATTCCTGGCTGACCGGCAAACAGGTTGACACGCTGCTTCTGAAAGTCGAGATACCAGATGGCATGGTTGACAGTGTCGGTTATCAGCAGGTTTCCACCAGCGATTGCCACTCCAGATGGCGAGTTAAACCGCATCTGATCAAATGAAATATCGTCTCCGGTCATCTGACCTGGGGTTCCAGCGGCGCCAATCACGCGGGTGACCCGGCGGTGACCATCAATTTTTCGCACACAGTGGTTGGTGCTGTCAGCCACAAACAACCCCCCATTTGGACGATTGTCAAAGGCTAATCCAAGGGGATTATTGAACTTTGCCGAGGTACTGGAACCATCTTGAAACCCTGGGGAGTTTAAACTTCCCGCATACACTTGAGGTCCAGCCGAATTCCCAATCGCAGCTTGAAAAATGACGTCGGTTCGTGGATCGCTCAGATAATAGTTGTTTTGAGTATCGAGGGTGGAGTCTCCGCTGACTTTGGTTGATTTATTCTGATTTTTGATCCTTGCCACGGCAGCGATTACCTGAACCTGCCCCTGTGAGGTTTGGGCGGAGATAGTGGCAAAACCGGTTGTAACCCCGGTTATTTTTCCCGAATTGGGGTCAATCCGGGCGACATCGGTTGAATCACTCGCCCAGTTCGTCGCCTGGACCGGTTGCCCGACTGAATTGATAACCTTGAGTTGGAGGTCCTTTCGTTCATTCACGACTGGGATTTCCTGCCCGGAGGGACCGACGATTTTGAGTCCAGTTTGTGCCAGCGGACTGACCGGCGTTCCCGTCGGGGCAGTCTTTGCGCGGTGTACGGGGATTCCTGGTTTGACACCAGCCAGACACTGCATCACCGGCTGGAAAATCAAAGCGACCAGCAGACACAAACTGAAAAGAGAACAATGTCGGCACAGTTGGATTTTGGAAATCATAGGTCCTCCACGGCGGGGTTCCGGGTTCCAGGTTCCTTTCACGGGTAGGTCTTTTGTTTGGGTTCGACCAGGTCGAGCCCGATGGTTCTCATCCTGAAAGGATGGAGCAAGTTTAGCCGGTCGGTTGCTCGGCTGCAGGGAGCAACCACCGGAAACAGGTTAGATGTCGCCTCCTCCCCCGCACAGCCCGCGCCCCAACGGGGCGCGGGCTGTGCGGGGAACCCTTGATATTGACCAGGTCCGGTGGTGGCGCGTTCAAAGCCACGCTGACCACCGGCTAACCTTGCTCCATCCCTCCGGGATAAAATCAAAAAACCTTCATGTGAAAGGAGCCCGGAACCCAAACGTGTGTTAGTTAAAAGTAATGCTCCAGGTATTGAGCTTGCCAATATTTCCAGCTCTCAAATCCCAGACCATGAATCGCCAGGTGCCATAGGTATTATACCCGTTGTAGTTATTCAAAATGTAGGTCAGATTCATATTCGACCCACTGATATTTGAGTTAACCAGTGTCAACCCGTATCCAAGAGGATCACGCAAATCCACCCGCAAATCGGCATTCGCCGGGTGTGTCATTGAAAAACTCACCACCACATATTGAATCGAACGGGACAGGGTGACTGGAATATCGCTCGCGACTCCGATGGAATTGGCATCCGGAATGGTCACATTTGGGGCAACCGTATATTTCACGGCAGCCGTTCCATACTGATACACGGTCACCATATTTCCAGCGACAGTCAAAGTTCCAACTCGCATGGCGGTTCCGGTGTTTTGAGCGGCTGAAAACCGGACGATGCCATTTCCAGTACCAGAAACGCCCGAAGTGATTGTCAACCAGGTGACATTGCTACGTGCCGTCCAGGAACAGGTCGCACTGGTGGCGACATTGATCTGCAATCCACTGACCGCCTGAGTGCCAATGAGAAATGTCCCCTGAGAAATCGAGGCAGTGCAACTGCTGGCGGCCCCTGCCTGAGTGACCATAAAGGTCTTTCCGGCAATGGTCAGGGTTCCAGTTCGACTGGCTGATGTCGAGTTGGCGGCAACGGTGTAATTGACGCTGCCGTTTCCACTACCGGAAGCTCCAGCCGTCACGCTTAACCAGGCTACATTGCTGGCTGATGTCCAGTTGCAGCCCGTTTGCGTTGTGACTGAAACTGTTCCACTGGCGGCAGTAGCTGGTGCAGAAACCGAAGTCGGCGAAATGGTGTAACTGCACGTGGTTGTGGCACCGCTTTGCGTCACGGTAAATGTTTTCCCGGCAATGGTCAGTGTCCCCGTTCGGCTTGTCGTTGCTGGATTGGCAGCCACCGTGAAGGGTACCGCTCCATTTCCACTTCCCGAACTACCTGCTGTAATCGTCATCCAGGAGGCATTGCTCACTGATGTCCAGGTGCATCCAGCTTGAGTTGTCACCGAGACGGTCCCACTTGCCGCCGCCGCCGGAGCGGTCGCCGAAGTTGGCGAAATAGCGTAGCTACAGGTGGTTGAAGCACCGCTTTGGGTTACGGTGAACGTTTTCCCGGCAATGGTCAGTGTTCCCGTTCGACTGGAGGAGGAGGTGTTGGCTGCCACACTGTAACTGACGTTCCCATTCCCACTGCCAGAACTTCCAGCCGTCACGCTTAACCAGAATGTGTTGCTGCCGGCGGTCCAGGTGCACCCGGCTGGCGCCGTCACCGAAACCGTTCCCGACGAAGCACTTGACCCAACTGATGCTGTTGCTGGTGCAATCGCATAACTACAGGAAGCTGACTGGGTTGTGAACTTACAGATGGCGCTGGTATCTGTTTCCGAACCGTTTGAGAGATTTAACCGAAATTGATAGGTCGTGTTTGGCTGTAACCCACTCAAGGTCACCGACACCGGGGTTGGTCCATTGATAAGGGTTGAAACTGAAAATGTCTGAATAAAACTTGGGGACGGTCCCCAATCAAACCAAACATTTGGGTTGGTTTGCCCATTTGGATTGATGATTCCATTGAGCACAGCCGATGAACTGGTAATACTTGTAGCTGAACCAATACAGGCAGAGCCAACGGTCGTGTACGGTACGGATGGTGATTGAAGGGAAACAAGTTTGTCGTGTTTCCACCGGCTGAGATTGTACCAGTCATCCTGGTTATTATTGTTCCCTCCGAGGAGTCCACCCGTATCACCGGAATTTGGATTCCAGGCCCAATAAGTCCAGTGAATGCCGTTGATACCTGTCCCCAAATAATTCACCAGGAGGTTCAACCACTGTGCATCAGTTTGATCATTCAGCATGGTTCCAAATTCACCCACCAGAACCGGGGCGATATTTTGTTTGTGGATATACCCCCAATATTGATCCCAGATCGCAGGCAAATTGGCTGGATAGGTTGACGCGCTGAAGTATGGCTGGGAGTACACGCTTTTTGGATAATCGTGGGTTGAATACACCAGCCGATTGGGCACAGTGAGCCGGACTGGATATTGCTGGACGCCCATCAAATTGCCGCCATCCCAGTAATACTGGCCATTGAACTCGCGGGTGCCTTCGACAAAGATCAACCAGTTTGGATTTACTGATAGAATGGCATTGCCAGCCCGTTCGGCTGCCAACCGCCAGTCGCGGGTGGTGTCGCCGCAGCCCCAGCAGGCATTGCCGGCGGGTTCATTATGCAAATCGGCACCAACCACGGTTGAATTGTTTGTGTATCGTTGGGCAAGTGCCTTCCAATCATTGATCCAGCGTTCTTCTGACATGGCAGAGGTGTACCACAACGGAGATTGGGCCGCCGCCGTTGGACGATGACGGTCCAGAATAATTCGCATCCCGATCTGCCCGGCATAGGCCACGATCTGATCCATAATTTGAAGGCTGGTCAACCCAAGTAAATCTGGGTTTTTCGATGGGTCGATATAGTTGCTCGGCATCCGACCCGCGTCCAGCACTTCGTTACTGAATGGAAGCCGAATCGTGTTGTACCCCAGAGCTTTCATCTGGTTCATCATTTCCTGATACCCTCGCGTCCAGAGACCATGGGGGATATAGGTATTCGTTTCAAGCCCGAACCAGTTCACACCACAAATCCGGACTGGCTGGTTGGCGGCATCCAGGATTTTGTTGCCGTTGGTGTGCCAGTACCCGGTGCTATTGGTGGTAACCAGCAGTTTTTGGTCGCCGTGTTCAACCGAAAACGCGGTATCAGAAATTGGGATTGTATCCCCATCAGAAAGGATCTGAAACGATTGCAGGCGATAGGACCCATCAACCAGTATTGAGGCTTCAATATTGACTTCGATCAGTGATTCATCGTTGCTGACCACCAATGGAAGGCAATCAAAGGTCCGCAACGTCTTCCCATCTGCAGAAAGGAGTTTGGCCCCAAAGAGTTCACCATCTGGGAGGTGTTGAATCGGAATTTGCAGTAGAACCGCTGATTCATCAGCCAGTAACCGAATTTTTTCCGGAGGGGGCGTCGAGGCCGTTTTTCCTCCACGAACCGTGAGCCGAGGCCTGGACACTAACCGGTGCGTTGGCAATGTTCTGGCAACCTGAACGACCATCGGGGACTGGCTGACCAGTGATTCCTGAATAGACGCCCGGACGGGCTGGAGCAGATTATTCGCCACGTGCCACCCCAGGCCGGTTACAACCCCGACCAGGGCCAGCCCCCATACAATGCGTTGAATGACAGACATACATTTGACTCCAAAATTTGAAACCACCAGATTTCGATTCAAACCCAGTTCTGCGGCTCTCTCTCTAAAAAGCGTAAACCAGCAAAAAAAGGCTCAAAAAATTTGAGACGCGCCATAGATACCCATCCTGCTTTTTGAAAACCGTCGGGTTATCGGTTTCCCATATGCTCTGGCAGGTACCTTTGGAGGGTTTGTTGCATGGAGTTGAGTTGGCGATCCACTGCCGCCGTAGTCGAATAATACCGGGCGTTAAATTGCAGTCGCTGCCAGACAAAACTGGCTTCGGCTTCATAAGCCCTTACCGACTGCATCACAGCGATCCAGGCATCACGCGTCAGTGGAACGTAAGGGGCTCCTGTCCGCTGACGGTAATTTTTGACAACGGCATCAACGGCCTTCACCAGATACTGTTGGCGTGACGAAAGCGAATGCCACCACCTATATTGAGCCTGGCTTGCCAGCCGGCTTTGTTCGGGATAATTCATGGGACCTTGCTGGCCTAGAATTGTCGAGCAAGGGGCACACCTCAGAAAAAACAACCCCAGCGTCATCAACATGGATTTCATACATTCCTCCGTTACGATTGGTACCGTCACATGAAATAGGGTTCTTCAGCGTAAAAAGGATTATCCGGTTACTTTTTAGGTTAGATTTCAATGTTCAAGTGACCCGTGAAAAACTTGAACAATTTCAAATGGTTGCAGGATATCAACTATTTTATTTTACAGTTTGATTGTTGATAGACTGGCGTTTCTCAAAGTCCCGCTTTTCAACTTCAAGGTTTGCGCCAAAGGTTTCCCTGGTGAGGTTGCTGATTGAGGTGGCTCAGGTGAAACAATCAGGTCAGGTTGTTTAGGCGCGGACGGGAATTTCAATCGTTTGTTTGGCTCAATACCCACTGCGAATTTTGGTCCCTTTGGTCCAAGCCGGATCACATCACCTGGTTTGACTTTGACAAATCCGAATACCCGCTGGTTATTGACAAAGGTGCCATTCCGGCTGTGAAGATCAACCAGTATTAAGCCGTCTGGTGAATCCAGAATCAGCCTGGCGTGGAGCCGACCGACAACCGCATCACGGGTGGCATCATATCGAACCGTGCACATTCGCCCCCGGCCAAAGGTGATTTCAGTCTGGTCATTTTGTTTGATCAACTCGGTTTGATGGGCTTTTGAGCCGCTTAAATGTCGAATCACAATACGTTGCACAATGGTGTTCCTCCAGCACTTGAAATTTCCCGCCAGGGAGCCTTCAATGAAGCACGCGAAAGAACCCATTTTTTTCGCTCAGAAATTTCAGAAATTTTTGATTTTTTGGTGTGCGGTCAATAAAAACCGAAATCAAGGATACATTCCAAACTCACCCGCTGGCGCAGGCGGTACTGGTTGCTTCATTCCTATGAATCCTGACCGTTGGAAACAAATAAAGTCAATCGTTCAATCAGCCCTTGAGGTACCAAAAAATGAGCGGCTTGTTTTGGCGACCAAACAGTGTGAGGCTGATGCTGACTTATTTCAAGAAGTCTGGTCATTGCTGGAAGCCTATGATCAGGCAGATCAGTTTTTGAATGTTCCGGCTTACCGAACCCATATCCCGCCAACCCGACTGGCTCACGCAACTGGATCAGCCACCCTCCAGCAGTCTGAACCGCCAGACAGGATGGGTAGCCAGGAAGTGTGTCCTGGTACCGTGATTCATCAACGGTATCGAATCGAGCGTGAGTTGGGACGGGGCGGGATCGGTGTGGTGTATCTGGCAAAACAAACTGGTGATGGTCCGGTTGGCGAGGCTGGTCCGCTGGTGGTGATCAAAACCTTGTTGCCGGATTCGACTGCCAATGTCTGGCTCAAGAAGAAATTCCAGCACGAAATGGAAGCACTTCAGCGGATTCGCCATCCCAATGTCGTCTCTCTGCTTGATACTGGCACGCTGGAAAATGGCAATCCATATTTTATCATGCCGTTTATTGATGGGACGTCGTTGCGAACCTTGATTCAACCTGCTGGTCTGCCGGTTTCCAGGGCAAGCCACATTCTGCTCCAGATTGGGCGTGGCCTACAGGCAGCGCATGCCGAGGGCATCCTGCACCGCGATCTCAAACCAGAAAACGTGCTCTTACAATCTATTTCACCCACCACCTGGGCAGTGAAACTGATTGATTTTGGTATTGCCCGGATTGAAAATCCGACTTCTGCCACGACGACGGGAAAACCTGTGACCGTCGGCACATTGCTCTACATGACGCCAGAGCAAATCACGGCTGGGAAAACTACAATCCAAACCGACATTTTTTCATTTGCCGTCCTGGCATTTGAACTGTTCACCGGCCACAAACCATTTGAAATTCCAAATCGGCTGTCATCCCTGGCCGCCATGCAACTCCTGACCCAACTCCATCAGCAAGGTCCTCCGGT
>CAZXCE010000069.1:0-20685 GCA_964639175.1 uncultured Clostridia bacterium | reverse complement strand
CAGGGTTCAGGGTTCAGGGTTCAGGGTTCAGGGTTCAGGGTTCAGGGTTTTCGAAACCAAGCACTAAGAACCAAGAACTAAGAACCAAGCACCAACAACCAAGCACCAGGCACCAAATACCAGAGACCGAGACGATTATGAAAGATGTCGAAACTTCTTTTCTTGGAACGGGTTGGAGCTTTCCACCAACTTTTTCGAAAATGACTTCGAGCGTGGTGATGGTGAGTGATGATCTGGATATCCGGCAGAGCCTCTGGGTGCTGTTTTCGACCTCGCTTGGCGAACGAATGATGCTTCCGGAATATGGTTCGCTGCTCTGGAAAATGGTGTTTCAGAACGTCACCACCACGCTCATGACTCAATTAGAAGACGCCATTCGTCAGGCAGTTTTGTACTGGGAAGCGCGTATTGACATTGTTGAGATTCAAATCCAGGCCGATGCGAGCCAGACGGGACTGGTCTATATCTATCTTGACTACATCATCCGGCAGACAAATTCACGGAGCAATCTGGTCTATCCCTTTTATCTAAATGAAGCCACCATTCCTGTGGAGATGCCTTAATGGATCCGCATTCTGGAAAAATTGTTATCAATGGTGCCGTGAGCCAGTTTGATCGGTGGTTGCAGGCACTTGATGCCGGTTTTGCGCCGGTTGACGGGCGTCCTTTTCCAGAATTACTCGATTTTTCAGTGCGATACGCGGAACTCATCCGGTTTTATGATCTTCAGAACCAGATTGACGGGAACTGGGTTGATTTTTTCATCAGTGACCCAACGATGCTTGCTGCGTCCATTGGTGCCACCAATCTGGTCGCCCACGAAGCCAGGTACCTGAACCTCAAGCGCCGCACGGCGCAAACCCATTCCTTTGACGAAAAATTTAGTGCCCTGCACCAGCTCTTTGGCGTGATGCTGGATCTGGCTCGTCGGATCAATATGTGGCATGACGGCATCAGCCAGAGTCCATCCGTTGCTTCAACCAGATTGCTTTCCCACACGCTGACCGGGTTGCTTGAAACATCTCTCAAGCCGGTGGTACAGAAACTCAAAGCCTTTGATTTAGGCGCCGCTGAGCCAGAGGCGTTGGGAAAACCGATTGGTCAGGCGTATTCGGCGTTTGGTCCAAACTGGAATCTGGCTGCTGTCAGAGGGGACAGTTCAATTTATCAAGGCCGTACGAACCTCAAAAAAATTGATCAGGTGCTGACTCAACTTAACCCGATTTATTACACCTTTCAGGATGCTATTTCCGAATTGCAACCCCTGGTGCAAAGCGATGTTGAGGAAACACTTGAAGATGGCAACCACAAACCTCAGCTTGCTCTCTACATTGCCTTTGCCCGTCTTTTTCAGTCAGCCCAGGAAACAATCAACACCTTTTCGATCCGGTATCGCAATTTTTACTATTTTGATGTGCTCCGGCAGGCGTTTCGGCCACCTGTCCCAGATCAGTTGTACCTGACCTTTGCGCTGGCTGATGATGAAAATGTGACAAGTGGGGAAGTTCCACACGGGACGCTCTTCCCAGCCGGTCAGGACATCAATGATCGCGAAATTCTCTATGCGGCTGACAAAAATTTGCTGGTGACAACTGCCGTGTTAGATCAACTTCTGGCCGTTCAAAAGTCGTTTGGACCACTCTATGTTGCTGATTCCACAGTGAATGACGCAACCAGACCCAAACGAGCCACGCATCAGGTGTTTAGCTCAATCATTCGGCTGGCAACGGCAATCGAAAATCAACTGTCATGGCCGCCCTTTGGAAGCACTCAAATTGAGACGACCCCGGTTGTCACCACCGAGCTGGCGACGCTGGGCTTTGGACTGGCAAGCCAATCTTTGCTGCTTGGCGGTGGAACGCGCACCATTCGAATCCAAATCCAGTACCCGCTGGAGTTTCAAACCACGGTCTTGAATCCGCAACTTGAGCAAATTGCCGCCATCACGGGTGCGACACCGACCGACATTTTTGAAACCTTGCTCGAAGGCGCGTTCCAACTGTTTCTGTCTACTACAGATGGCTGGCTACCGGTCAAAACCTATCAAGCCAAATGTAAATTCACGACTGATTCCGATCCAAACTTTACCTTGATCATTTCTCTACCCGCCGAAGCCCCGCCGATTGCTCCGTTTTTGCCCGAGGAACCTGACCCAACAACCGCGAATCCTCATCCTGAATTGCCAACCTGCAAGGCGTATCTGGTTCAAACGCCGGTTTTGATTGGGAGTGATACCCAGGTCTGGGTGTATCCACTTTCATTGCTTGAATTACTTCCGATTCTCAGCCTCAAAATTCATGTCAAAGTAACGGACCTGACTAACCTTTCACTCTCCAACACCGATGGTGCGATTGACCCGACCTCGCCCTATGCAGTTTTCGGCGGATTACCCGTGGTTGGTTCCTATCTGGAAATCCAGCATTCTGAACTGTTTTGCAAAAATCTCAGCTCTCTTTCAGTTGGAATCAAATGGTTTAACCTGCCCCAGAATGAAACCGGGTTTATGGGCTATTACAAGGATTATGTGATTGGTCTCGATGGCCTGCCGTCACCAACCCCGTTGTTTGAAAATCAGTATTTTGAAGGCGTGTTTCGTGTCAAAAATCCCGGCACCTGGGTTTTAAGTGATGTTTCATCCTGTCCCGAGACACCGTCAAATTTAGTCGAAGTCTTTTTATTTCGAACCAAACCCGATTGCGACACCCAGGAACCAACGCCAGATGGCCAGCTTTGCCGAAAATCTGAATTTACCACGCTGCAGATTTGCCCAGCCGGGCCGCCTGACTACTATGATCCAAACCAGAGCGCCCTCAGACTTGAATTCAGCGAACCACCCTATGGATTTGGCAATGCAATCTATGCCCAAAATGTTTTAAATGCTGTCATTGAAGACCTGCCTGACTCAGAAAAGTGTGAGGAAAAATGTCTGGCCGAATGTCAGATGTTGAAAGCGGCAGCGCAATTGATCGAGGCCGGATTGCTCTCGCTGGCTGATTGTCAGATGGCAACCTGCAGCGATACCCCAGGGTGCCTTGAGAAAAGCTTGACCAACACCGTGACCTATATCTGCACGCTGGTGATTACCTGCCTGGAAACGTGTGAAAAAGGATCCAGCGTTGATGTGGAACAGCTTCGTCAGCTCCTGATTCAAGTCAAAATTGAGCAGAAACTTCTGGACACCAGCCAGATTCAAACGTTGCACGAAACACTCAATCGCTTCTATACAGGAAACATACAAACCCGATTACAACAGCCGGCAAAGTGTTTCAAGTGTCTTTCTCTGGTTGAAGTCTGTCTTCACCTGCTGGCGGATATCATTGCCTATCAACTCCAGGCTCAGGCCAATTTCGATGAACTCAAACGGTGCCTCAGACTTTGCAAATCAGGATTGGAGAAAATCAGCGTCACTTGCCTGGAACAGTGCCTGGCAATGCCAGTTTCGACCGACCCAAAGTGCATTATCGAATGTGTTCAAAATTGCCTGAATTCGCTCTTTCAGCAATCATTTCAAAAACTGGAAACCTGCCTGGGAAAAATCAGTGATCCACAGGCAGCTCAAGTCCTGACCCAAATCAAGGAAAAAATTCAATCGCTCAGGGAAAACCCGTCCATCACCCAGACTCAATTTTTCCAGGAGTGCCTTGGGTTGATTACTTCAATCCTGCAGCAAGATCCTCTTCCGGTGCCGGTGAAACTGTGCCTGGAAGCATTTGAAAAACGGATTGATGCCTGTCTGTGTCTTGAAAACTGTGTAGTTGACTTTGCCGCCCAATCCAAAGCGAACTTTGAAACGCTGGAAAAGAGCCTGGTTGATCGGCAAACCGAAGCCGAAACAGCCTTTGAGGAATGTTATGAGCTGTGCGTCAAAAACTGCATGAGCTTAAAAAACGAACTCAAATATCCCAACGAACCCTATCTCCCCCAGGCCGAGAAAATAACGGTCACCTACGAGGCCAGTTGTTATATCCCGACCACGGGCCAGAATTCGGCGGATGGGATGTTTTTCCAGTTGCTGCCCTTTGCCGGATATCAACAACCGGAACTCATTTCGACATTGCTTCCAGTGTTTCCAAATCAGGGAAATCTCTACCTTGGATTTTCGGGGCTGCCTTCCTCGAAATTGCTGACACTGCTGTTTCAAATGGTTGCCGAAAATACCGGTGACCAGCCAGTCACCTTGCCCCAGGTTAGATGGAATTACCTGTCTGAAAACCGCTGGCACAAATTCAAAGAAACAGAACTCAGGCAGGACACAACCAACGGCCTGCAAAATACCGGGATCACAGGTCTCGTGCTTCCATCGTTTGATCCGACGGGAACGACGATTCTCCCGGCAGACTATCAGTGGCTCTGGATTTCAGCCAAAAATCGGGCGACAGCGTTTCCCACTGTGATTGGAATCTATCCACACGCCATGCTGGCAACCTGGCAAAATATTGATAACACAGGGGAAACCCTCAAAACACCAGTTCCGGCGTACACCATCACCAGTTCGGTTCAGGATTTGCCGGACATTGGCAGCATCGTGCAGCCAATGCCGTCCTTTGGCGGGCGGCCTCCGGAAAATGACCGCACGCTGACCATTCGCGTCGGTGAACGACTGCAACACAAAGATCGTGCGGTCCTGAACTGGGATTATGAGCGGCTGGTACTGGAACGCTTTCCCACCATTTGGAAAGTTCAAACCCTGCCGGCGCGCAATCCCAAAACGGGAAATTCACCCGGAGAGGTACTGGTGGTTGTCATTCCTGGCCCGGATAGTGACGAAACCATGGATCCGACGACGCCAACCGTCAGCTCTGCCATGCTGAACCAGATTCAGATGTACCTGGCAAGCCGAAACTCGCCATTTATCAATCTTCAGGTGGTCAATCCAATCTATGTGTTGATCACGGTCACAACCACGGTCCAGTTTCTTGAAACCGAAGACAGTGGCGACTGTATCAACCGCTTAAATACTGACCTGATCAACTACTTATCACCCTGGTTTTATGACGTAGACCGTGCGGCCAAAGGCGGCACCTATGCCACGGAAGCCAACATTTCAGAGTTTATCCAGACGCGGCCTTATGTCGAAGTGATGCTGTCCATTTCGCTCACCCATTCGCCAAAGCCCAGAACACTCGACTGGTACTTTCTCACCTCAGCCAAACAGCACCAGATTTCCACCAATCCTGAGTAAACCCACACCACAGCCTCACCACAAGCAGGAGGAACTATGTACACCATCAATTTTGTGAACCAAAATACCGACATTCCGACCGCGTATGTCACGTTCATTCAAGCGACACAGGTGCTCAACAACGTCACCCAACTGGTCGGCCCGGCCCTGAGTGCCACTGGCGGCGACGGCACGGCACTGGAAAACGGCGTTTCATATTCTCTGGAATCCATTCAAAACACCATCAGTATGGACCCACCCAACTGGCAAGGCCATATGTACCTGAGTGATGCCGCGCTCGCGCCTCCAACTTCGGGAGGATTGCCAGTTGATATGGCCTACACGCTGACAACTGATACCAATCGCTATCAAATGATTGAGTTTGCGGGCGCAGCCACCAGTGCCAATACCGATATTACCTACATTAACTGGTATTCAATCCCGCTTCAGATGGAGACGACAACTCAAAACGCTGGCGGAAACACGCGGGGTGTTCCTGGGTCTCAAACCGCTCTGCCAAATATGCTTACGACATTGGCCGCTCTTTCCGGCAACAGTTCAACCACCGTCGTGAAAAATGCCAGCAACGAAACAGTTCGCATCATCAGCCCTAATGCTGGAAATCCAAACTGGCTTCCGCTCTATGACAGTTTTCAGGATTATCTGGTAAGCGTTTTTATTGATTCAACCGATTCAATTCTGCTTTCAAATACCTATGATGGGATCCAAAGCCCGCCGTCGCCTGACTTTCAGCCCCAAACTTACAGCGTCTCATCAGTCACCTACAACGGCCTGACCCTCAACATCACAGGAACCACCAGCATCCTGGGTAACTTCACGATGACGGCAACGATGGTTTTTGCTGATTTTAGTTCGGTGATTTATCTCGCGGTGATGACCTACGGATGGTCCTATGATGGACAAAACGGGTCTGCCTCAAATCCAACTGGAAACACCGGCGACAACAATGTTTTTTCTGCCGTGTCCCGCGATTTGATGGCTGGGTTTAATTTCGGCTTTATTGGCAGTAGCCAGTACGGGGCACAACCGAGTTCAGCCTGGCAGCAGGCGTCTGGCTCGGAGATTTTCAGCGCCATCCAGCCAAATAAACCGTATTACAATCCCTGGGCCAACGCGATCAACGGCTGTTTTTCGAATGTTTATTCATTTCCATTCAATGATTTTCTGTCAAACTTCTCGCCGCTCCTGACCACCAATGACGGAGACACCCTGACAGTCACGCTACTCAACCCGTGATGTGAAGTGCAGCGATCTGATACTTCTTTTTTCAGGCCCGAGTGACTGAACAACAGGAGGAACCCGTTATGATGTCTTTTGCACAACTCAAATCCAAATCTGGACCAGATACTCAACTGGCGACTCTTCAACCAGTCAGTTTCCTCGGGCAATTTCCGGTTCAACGTGCGGGGGCATTTGCAACCCGTGTTCAGCATCAGCTCAACACCACATCACAGGTTCAAACCCAACAACATTTTTCCAATGCCCTCAACCAGCGCCAATCAGTCGTTGCTCAAGCCAAATTTGGGGAAGCAATTCAGAAACGAAGCAGCCAGATTTTCCCGGTTCAACGGCTGGAACTAGATGAAGAAGACTCCCCGTTACAGCAAAAATCGGCCTCAGAAGGAAGTATCTCCTCAACTCAGGGTCCGGTTGTGCAGCGGTTGATATTGGGTGCGAATGGAGATTTAGACACCCAAAACGACGACCAGATTGATGAGGTTGTTGCTGAATTGCAATCAATGGATTATGACAGCCTGCTCTTTATTAAGGACATGCTGGATCCAACCAATGAGCGGGACTCAAGCTATATCAAGTTGATCAACTATGAATTGGGAAAAGCCGATGTGCTGCACGATGTCTCGGAAGCCAGCAATGAGTATGGCGGGATTTTTACTGCGGCAGCGGTCTTTGTTGATGGTCAGCTCCTTGGACAAACCGAACCGACAACCCATCCTGATTCAACAACCACCTATTACAAATATGATAACCAAACGGACGAAGACTTCTTAGATGAAGAGCATAATTCCCGAAACGATGCCGAAGTTGGAACGCTTGAAGAAGCCTATAACCTTCTGGCAGATGTAGCTGGAGGTTTTACTGGCGAAACACAGATTCGAATTGTCATTGCTGGAACCAGCGGGCCCTGTGATGGGTGCAAAGAACGGTTACAACGCTTCCGACAAGACATTCTAAATCTGCTCCCCAATGGTGGAATTCTCAGCATTGATAGTTCCTATTTGAATTCAACCTCAATTAAAACCAGGAACGAACTGGATACCCGGTATGGGTTCACAAACCAGCAAGCCCAAACGTCATCCCGAGGAGAGCAATATTACAATTATCGCTATCCCCTGGCTGTCAAAGGCCAATAAATCTCGAATTTTGATTTATCGGCACTCAGCAAGCAGGAACCAGACCGCTGTTGTCATCCAAGAGGCAAGACGATGAATACCTTTGCCAAACCACTCCACCGCAACTCGCACCAGCAGGGGACAGTTTCTTCTGATGCAATTCAAACCAAACAACTACCCGCCACGTCGCCGGGTACGGAGCCGGTACGGCAGACATTGCCTGAATCATTAAATCAAAGTCCTCAGGTTCAAACTCAGCTTCAGCTCCAGCACATTCTCAATCAAAACCCAGGAGTCATGATTCAGGCCAAACTTGCTCAACGGTTGTCAAATCGGACCAATCCTGTCTTTTCCCCGCTACATCATAGCCAACCGTCCACAACTGAAACTGAAAAAACTCCCATTGAGAAGCAGGCAACCACCCGCTCCGTCACCCAACTTGCAACTGATAGACCAATTCAATTTGGCCGTCGCAACCAGGGATATCAATCTGGCAAAAAAGATTTAAAGTGGCAACGTCAGCAAGTGAAATATCAGCAGAAACAAGCTCTTCGGAATCAAAAATTTATCGAAGAGCAGGCACAACGGCCTCCACGAATTCGCGGAGGCAGTCAAGGGAGTAGTGGAAATCCGCTGATTGGAATTCTGTTATTGATGATGGTTGCCGGGGCCTATGGGGCCGGAGTTGCAAACAACATTACCACCGGATCAACATCTGGTTCAGGAAGTGGAAATGGAACTCACGAGGATGATCAATTTGATCACACACCAATTGGAAGAAATGTGACGTCACCCACATTGGTGCCAGAAATTTACCCCAATTCCACCCTGGTTGAAGAACCACTTTTTTCACCCTTTGGAAGGGTTTCCCCTTTCCAATCGCTGGCCAATCTCACTGGAACCATGGCTCCCCAGCCAGACAATAGCCGCGCACTTATGTCGTGGCAGCCTCCACTTACCTTCGGCCAGTCTCCTTCACTCCTGGAAACCGATGAGTTTGCACCATTTAACCTGACCACAGGGCGGGGGTTTGGTGAACTTCGTGCCAATCAGACTCAGCTTGGGCTCACCAATTTGACCAGCAATGGAACTAACACCCATCGAGTCAGCCCACAAATTCAGGAACTGCTGGTTTCAGGAGTCAAAATAGCAAGAAATCCATCGGAATCAGGTCAGAAAGGCTTATTAAACCCTCGACAGGCACTTCGAGCGGCTGAAAGTCTAACCAAACTTCCAAAAGATCAGTATCAAACCGTGAAAGGTTTATTGAGCAAAACCGGTCGCATCCAGGGAACCAAACTCACTCCTGAAGACCGGGCAGTTCAAAAAATGCTGATTTTGAAATCACTTGCGGCACGCCAGACATCACTGTTGAGTGGAAATGACACCGACGCAACTCAGGCTCTGCAGGAAATAACAGAATATGCGAAGAGCATTCGCGGCTTAAACAAAGAAAACCTCATCGAATCAGCCAGCATTTATGACGTCAATAGTGATGTCAACTCCTGTGAACTGAACCCAGTTAGTCTTGATACGGCTGATTTTACCCCTGATGAACAAACAACCAATGATGGCTATTTTCAACATTATGTCACCACCTGTGGCCCATCAAGTTTGCTCATTGCGCTGGCTGACGAAGATCCGGTTCTGGCACAGAACCTGAAACAAAGTTTCACCGGGCCGTTAAGCAATCACACCGTTGCTGAGTCAGCCGAACGTCGTGTCTGGAATCAATTCAGAGGAAATGTAGATGATTCACTGGCCATTTCATCTCTCAAACCACGACTGGCTGATGGGTACTATCAAAAAATTACAGCCTGGATCGAAAGCCATGCCGCCGCCGACCCAGGTAAAGATGAACTGTTGGCCTTTCTGGAAACTCCGTCGCAAAAAACGTTGGGTGACTCTGGAAATGAGTTGCTTGAAAAGATACGCGGGGCCAATACAGGTTTTCCTAATCAAACCCAGATAGATGTGATTCGGACATACCCTGTAAAATCACAGGGCCTTGGGATTGGTGGCGCCGAGAGCCTCAAAATTGGCATGGAACGGGCCGTAACACCCGTTTCTGGAGTCAAATATAAAATCGTTCCACCACCCAATGAAAAAGATCATCCACAAGCATTAAAAAGCCAAAAAGTTCGGGAGAAACTTCTGAAATCCGGGATATTACATACGCTTGATCCAGTGATTGAAGCCCTCAAACAAGGTGAAACCGTGATGTGCAGCATTGTGAAACCAGATCACCAGATGTCAATGGTTGATATTCGAGGAACACCTGGTTCCTATGAATTCCAGGTCCATGATCCCTGGCTGGGAAAAACAGTTTGGGTTGGTCAGAAAGCGCTCCTTGACGCAACTTTTGTTCGTGATGACCTTGAATATGACACCTATTCAGCCGATACCCGGCTTTCAGATTTCCATATTCCGGAATAACACGAACGAAGCTGGGCGACTTTTGAATTCTTTGAACTGGTGATACCAATTGAAAAGGAACTCTATGAATACCTTTGCGAAACAACCACATCGTCCTTCGTACCAAAGTACATCGGAGACAGTTCAAAGAAAACAGATGGTGGACCGTTCTCACACGCCAGGAACGGCACAACGCGCTCTTCCCGAGTCGTTAAACCAAAGCCCCCAGGTGCAAACCCAGCTTCAGCTTCAAAACTCGTTGAACAACAGCCCGCAAGCCGCCATTCAAGCCAAATTTGCCGAAGCCCTGGCCAATCGGGATCAGCCGCTCCAGCGAATGTGCGATGCCTGTTCCGAAGAAGAAAAGAAAGTAAAGCCTAAACCATCGGGAATGATTGAAGACGAAGACACTGTTGCCCAAACCAAATCGGCCAATTCACCCGGTTCGTCACAAAATTCATTCGTTGAAAACCGGACCGGCTTGCCCAACCAGCTCAAATCGGGGATCGAAGCGCTTTCCGATGTATCACTTGATGATGTCAACGTGCATTACAACTCATCGAAGCCAGCTCAGTTGCAGGCACTGGCCTATACCCAGGGTTCAGATATCCACGTCGGCCCCGGCCAGGAACAGC
Organism: uncultured Clostridia bacterium; assembly: GCA_964639175.1. GTDB lineage: Bacteria > Acidobacteriota > Blastocatellia > Chloracidobacteriales > Chloracidobacteriaceae > JACQXX01. The sequence continues at coordinate 10,102 of CAZXCE010000069.1, read as the reverse complement.
ACCTGGCCCACGAAGCGTGGCACGTCGTCCAGCAAAAACAGGGCCGGGTTCAACCAACCACGCAACTCCAGGATGTCGCCATCAATGATGATTTCGGCCTCGAACGCGAAGCCGATGTGATGGGTGATAAAGCGCTTCAGATGAAAGCAACGGGTGACTTCAACCTGCCCAACTATCAAGCGCATGGACCAATTCAACGAAAACTCGATGAATTCCCTCTCACGGCATCATCCGAGACTGATTTTGACGAAGAAGATGTCTTACAGGCCAGACTCGAACCATTTCCTGAATCCGCTCCAAAGACTGAGCTTCCCCTGATGATTGGAATTGTAAGGTCTGAAATCGCACGGCAATTGTCTGTTGGAGTCACAAACACACCTGCAGACTCAAGATTGGCCAAGGCACAAAAGGATTTAGAGAAAATTGAATCATCATCTGGAAGTACCCCGGTAGCCCGGAGTATTACTTCTTTAAATCGTATTATCGGCGATCTCAACAAAAACATTGATCAGGGGTTTATACCCGATGCCGTGCTGGTAACGGCTTCGTCATCCGGGCAAGCTGCGTCATCATCGTCAGGCCAGGATTTTGATGACGATTTCAAAGGAGATGAGCTTGACTTCAAAGACCAGAGCGGAGTTGAAGACGTCATTCCATTTCAATCACTTTCAGAAGCTCAACACGATCCCCGTTGGCAACGCGCCAAAGACCTGGGCTTGCTCGATGATAAACAGGTTAGATACTGGCTCCAGCCTGGCTATTTATCAGAACGCGGTGGCAAAGGCATTCCAACCAATCTCAAAGGGGTGATTGTTGAGCTACAAGCCAAAGATGCCGCCGAGGCTGGCCATGAGGATGAATTTATCGAGGGCGATGTTGAAGTTTTTAAAGGCGTGAAAATTGTTGACCCTTCAAAGGTTAACGTTTCAGGTAACCCCAAGATAGTGCGAGAGATCGATGTGCTGGTTGTCCGGGTTGGAGATGAAGGTGAATATATCCCGATTGAGGTGGTCGAGGCGAAAAAACAGGCTGGAAGCCTTCCAAAAGGACTTGCCAACGATGTCAGCAGAAAAATCACGGCTTTGAATCAAGTTCACCAGAAGGGTTGGAGGGTCATCGCTGGGGATAAAGACATTACCGATTTACTTGTACCAAATCCTGAAGTCCAGGGATTGACGGCTGGGCCAACCGGGGAATATGACATTCAATTACCAGACTCCAGCGAAGCTGAAATGTTGTACGACTTCATCAACCAGTATCGCTATGCACTTTCCAAACTCTGGTATTGATCTGGCTCACCTGAAGCGGAGGAAACAAGGAATGAATGCCTACGCCCCTCAACCACCCATTCTGAAAAATAATGCGGTGACACCTTCTTCTTCCCTGGTGCAATCAGAAGGCGAGTCGCTCCCATTGAGTTTTGGTCCAGGGCTTTTGAGCCACCAAATCAACCAGCGTTCCCAAAACCAGGCACAGGTACAACTCAAGCACGCACTCAACCAGAGCCCACAGGTCGTTGCCCAGGCAAAACTGGGTGCTGCCCTGGCAGAACGACCTCCCGTTACCAACCTGCCGATTCAAAGATTTCAGGATCCGGAAACCAGGCTGGAAGTCAACATTGAAGAACTCTCACTCGAACGCGCAACGCATTACCTTCTCCTGAATGGGCGAGGTCAGCTTCCACTTACATTTGAGGAATACATCCGACTGACCAAACGAGAGCTTGAACTCCTGAAGGAAAAACAGAAAAGTTATCCGGTTGAGCCACCGAATCCAGTTTTAGCCAGCAAGGTCAATTCACTGACTGATGAAGAAATTAGTCAGTTATCCCAATCTGAGGCAACAGATTTTTTGCTCCTGGCCAATCGAGGGGTCACAATTGAACCTGCGATTTATATGAAACTGCTTAAACGGGAACTCGCCCTGATGAAAGCCCGCGTTTCAGAAGCAGAATCGAGTGGCTTAGCCCCCATGACAGTTACAGCGACTGAGGATTTGAGATCCCCAGCCGTCCGCCGGGAAGAAACTGCTGAGACTGCCAGGCGGAGTGCCATCGAAACGCTTGTGCGTGCCGCCAAGCAGTTGAGAGAAACAATCAGTCAACGGGAAGTGCAAGAGCATTTCCTCAAAGTTTTTAAACATGACTCTCCCTTCCAAACAGTTCTCTCAAATCTGACCCGTATTGCTGAATACCTGCAGTCCACGAGACTTCGAATTGATTACCGTGAAGGTGACCCGTCATCAGCTAATGCCTTTACGCTTTCAGGAGTGATTACACTCAGGACACGATTCTTCGACAAGTTAGACCCAGCAGAACAGCGAAATACGGTCATTCACGAGGCTGTCCATGCGGCGTTGGGAACACCTGATTATGCCTACACGACAGAGCGACTGATTACGGCCTTAAAACCAGATATTGCAGTTCGTAACCCAGACAGTTATGTCTGGTTTTTAGCCGGGTTGCTTGAAGGAAAAAAAGAGCCGAAAAATCAGGTCCAGGATACATTCACCGGTGAATTTTCAGAATTTCAGAAGTTTGAACTTGCTAAAACCATTGGTATCGCAACCTCTTCGTTTATACGGGTTCAAGAACTATTCGGCCAGGCGGCTGAAGATGCGAACCAGGCGTACAAAGTTCCTCGTAAGTTTGAACACAACACCATTGCCGCCATTCAACAAGTAAAAAAGGTATTTACCGGCTCATCCGAGAAATGGAACCAGGATATTCCGACCGAAGGCATTGCCAAAGGGTTAACCTTCGTTTCCCAGACACTGACCTATCTTTATGGAGGCTTAACTGTACCCGTGAATATTACCTGGACTGATGATGGAACACCCAAATGGACCCGCGTTGGGACTGGCCCGGTGAGTTTACAGGTCCCAAGAAGCATCCGAGCTGAAGGTTTGTATAAATCCCTGATGCGAAACTATGTAAAGGACTTGCTTGAACCAACCAAAGGAGAGAAATGGAAGAGTTTCTATAACCTGATCGTCAATGTTTCCCCCACGTTCATCAATCTGGGAAATTACGTTGGAACGCAAATGGAAGCGCTGTCACCAGAGATTTAACCGGACTACGCCAAAAACCTGTGGACGAGGCACATTATGTACACGGTCGCTGAAAACCAACAAACCAGTCATTCCCAGCCCAGGCAAAGTAACGTGGAATCTTCCAAACTGACCGGATTGCACCAGCGGCCACAGGTTCAAGCCCAGCTTCAGCTTCAACAAAAACTCAATCAGGGTTCGAGAGTAACAGCCCAAACCAAACTGGCAGAAGAAATCACAAACCGAAATGCGTTTCAACGTCGGTCATCACCAATCAATGCACCCATCCAGCGCACGCTGGACGTGAATGTTCCTTACAAAGGAAGAACTAAATACCGCCGGAAAAGCGCGATTGAGAAAAACGTACCTCATAACCCATACAAAAACATCATCGTCAATATGCTGTATTACTGGGCTCAACTCAATGAGGAGCTTTCATTTGATTCCTGGGAGGATGCCATTCAAAAAGCGATGGTGGCAATTTATGACCTGAAGGACCATCCCAGACTCAACGAAATCTCAGAGTTACTTGAGGATCCAGAGTTTGACAAGACCAACATTCGGAAATTGCAACTTATTCTGCAACAGGCATTTGAGAGTGAAGATCTGTCTCCGACCAAAGTTGAACCGATTGATGTCAAGAAAAAAGAACCGGTTGACGTGATTGATATGAACGGGAAACTCTTGAAACAGGAGGAAATGGTTCATCCAATATTCCAGGACATCACCCAGGGAAAGTACAGCTTTGTCATTGTACAATTGCCGGATGAAGTTGACGAAGAGACGCTTCAAACTCCAGTGAAATACAAAGGCAAAAACTATCGGATTGATCTTATGGCGGGGTCTTCGATCAAACCGGCGAAAGGGAAATCCAGCATGGTCTATGGTATTGAAGAAGACAGCGTCGAAATGTTTAAGAATATGTTTGGGTTTGAAGAGTCATCTTACTACGCCCAACGATCTTTATTTCCACTCGTGAATGCCGGGGTGACGGGGAAAATCCGAAGTCGGGCCTACCCGATTGAAAAGGGAATGGAGCATACCTTTCGGCTCAAAGATGGAACCGAAATCCAGGTTGACGATGGGTGGGGATATATCAAAAAGAGCCTGGCCGATAAAATGCAGCAAGGCGGCATGCAATATGAAAAACGGCAACCCGTCGCCAACACCGGAAAAGCCAGCCATCAGATGGTGGAATGGTTTGACGAAGAAAATATTGATGTCATCAATGAGCTGGTCCAGTGGGGCTTAACCCAATGGGTTCAAGGCTATCAGGAATTCGTGCAACAAAAACACAATATTGGAACGAATGAATATTTCCAATCCAAGCGCTCAATTATGAGTCTTTTGACCACCGGAAAACCGCCAATGGAAATGGGTGTCGCGATGCCGGTGCCAGGGAAAAATGTGGTTATTCCCAAGGGCCAAACCCGATATACCAAACACCTTCCAGGTGAAATGTCGTTGATTCGCTCGCCGGTGGATAAGCAGAACTTTCGGCCCATTTCAGCCAAAAACATTGAACAAAACACCAAAATCTCAAAGCTGGTCGGCAATATCGAAGGCATTCAATACACCCTGACGGGACGTCAGGACGATTTGCTCACGTTTTTTAAGGGAATGGTCGGCGTGATTGACGATTCGTTGTGGCCAGTGGACTGGAAAGGCGTAGATCTGGTCGTATCCTCAAAAGATCGAAAGCTTTACGAGAAATGGGTTCGTGACACCTCGCTTGAGGAAGACGCCGGAGACGTGGTTGACCGCGAAACAGACCGCTCCTCAATGGGCAAAGCCATTCAGGATTTCACGATTGAAGGCACACTCGCCGCCATCCAGTGGTTTACCAAAGGCAGTTTTATCGGCGTTCCCGCCAATATTCAAAAATGGCTTGGCGGAGATTACGACGGTGATGAAGTGGCAGCTATTTTCGGGAAAACCAACCCACAACTTCAAGCATACATTCGGGATAAAGCCTATCAGGAGCTGGAGATCAATCCAAAACTCCAGAAGACATTTACTTACAATCCTGAATCCAGCCGTGCGAAACGTATGGTGGCGATGCGCTCGCCCAATGTCGGCAACTGGTCAAACATTGCAGCGTGGGTTCGATCATTGCCGATTGAACTGAAAGCTTGGCTGGCTGAAGAAACTGCCGACGGACGACTGTTGCCGGATGACGAAGAATTCAATAGCCTGGATGAAACCCAGAAGATGGAAAAAGAAATCCAGCTTGGTATTAAAGTTGGCACTGATGCATATAAAACATCCACCAATGTCAAAGCTTTTGAACAGCGAGCCAGTTTGTACCTCAATCGGTTGAAAGCCTACGCCAGACCGATTATGCACAATAAAAAACTGCTGGATGTGTTTGATAAAGTTGGAGTGCTCCCGACCCTGACAGAACCAGCCTGGCGGGATATGTTTTTCAGCTATGATGAAGTCAACGCCTATACCGGTGAATACCTGATTAAAGGTGTGTCAGCCAGGGTGTTACAGCAGATGCTCTGGAAATTGATTCCAAATTATGAACTCCAAAGTGCCGGTTACTATTACAATTTATGGAAAGAAGCAGAAGGTTTTGATGTGAGCGGCACGAGAGTTCCAAAGTCAGTTTTTTTACTCAATTCGCTTCCCGGTGTAATTGACCATTACAATCAGGATAAAAGTGGAGCAACTCAGCTCATAATAAACCAAATCTATTTTCCGGCAGTTCATAATTTTCAAATGTTCCAAAAAGCCTTTCTGGCCGAAGGGAAGAAATACTGGAAATTCAAAAACACCGAAACCTATCAACTCGCAATCAATCAGGATGAAAACTGGCTGTCAGGACTGATTCCGCTCCTGAAACGGTATTACTACGCCATGTGAAGAATTGATTTCAGTCAGAGGCTTCGAGTTTGAAGCAACATGAAAGGAACTGTATGCAAACCTTTGCCGAGAAAAGCAGTGTTCCCGCCCACTCTGCCCGATCTGTCTTTGCTGATCCAAACAGAGACACTGTCCAGGGATTCGAGTTGGGGCTGGAATCAACTCCGATGAACCCGCTTCAGGCGAAATTGAACCAGAATTCCAGCGTGGCGATTCAAATGAAGCTCCAGGATAGTTTCAGTCAGAGCCCACGGCTGGTCGCCCAGGCCAAACTCGGAGAAAAGCTGGCGCAACGGAAAGCTCCCATTCAGGCCAAATGCGACATGTGCGAAGTTTCCGAATCGGAAGAAAAACTCAAGAAACTCAAAAAAGAATCTGACCCCGGCGAAGATGAAGACGACACGGTCATCCAGTCAAAAGCCGTAGATAGCCCAGCTTCACCTGGAACGCCAGTTCCAGCGGCAAACAACACAGGTCTTCCGGATAACCTCAAAACCGGCATTGAATCGCTTTCCGGTATGTCACTCGATGACGTCAACGTGCATTACAATTCGTCACAACCAGCCCAGTTGCAGGCACTGGCGTACACCCAGGGAACGGACATCCACGTTGGCCCCGGGCAGGAACAACACCTCGCCCACGAAGCGTGGCACGTTGTCCAGCAAAAACAAGGCCGGGTTCAGCCAACGACGCAACTCCAAAATGTAGCCATCAATGATGATTTCGGACTCGAACGCGAAGCGGACGTCATGGGAGGAAAAGCACTACAGCGAAAAAATGCTCTGACTGAGAATCCTCAACCAGCAAAATCATCCATTAGTTCAAGCTCATTGGAGGTTGTTCAACGAGTTAAGTTTGATTCAATCAATAAAGACATCGAGCCTGGAGATTTATCCGGTCATGATTTCAGTAAATATTCGACCGTCAAACTCAATTCCTTACTTTCTGAATTACAAGAAAAGGCAAAAAGCGATGAAACAAATGCTGGTGGTTACAATGCTGCTATTGAAACTGTCAAAAAAATAATTCAGGAACGAATTATCAAAGAAGAAGAGTCTCGAAAACAACTACAGGAATATCAATATAGAGTAGAAGAGTTAGAAAAACTCTCTGACGGGGCAAACTTTGATGCAGGTCGAATCCGTGGACAAATAAATTTGAACCTGGACTTCCTCTTCAACTTTTACAAAGACAATCAAAATATTGGTTTTGGCTTTGAGTCTCTCTTCAAAAAAATAAAACAAGGTCGTGATGGGTGGGACTCTGAAGCAGCACCGTATATGCGCGAACTCTTTCTCGGGCTTTCAGAATTGGGAAGGGGTGGTGTGCAATTTGGTGCAAAGGGAGGAGTTGGTGGAGATGTTGTCACTGGACTAGGAACCGATGAAGTAACAACCATTCAGAGCAAGTATTTTACCGGAGAGTCACTGCATAATGTTGAGTCAGACATCCAAAAAGGAATCGAACAACTAGGTGGAAAATATGGTGAAACCCCTGTTCCAAACTCAACATTGGTTGTTGATACAGTGGTAGCAAACCCCAACCTGGCCAGCCAATTTAGTCTTGAACTTGTCAATAAATTAGTAGAAGAGGCTCTTACCCAGGCAACAAAATCGCTCGACCTACCGAGACAAGAACTTCCAATCCACCAAATTCTCATCGCCTTGCCCACCAAACGAGTGCAATTTCGGATTGCGATCCATCAGGGAATGATCCAATCAATCATTCCGATTGAAATCAATCCAATGCGTTTTGATTTACCTGAGCTGCACACAACATCTGATGGCAACAGCATTAAAGATTTATTCAAGGATGTTGAAGCAATCCAAGGGTTCTTGCTGCAAAAAAGGCAAGAATTAGAGAAACTCAAAAGTATTATTTCATCCATCCAAGAAAAGATCGAGAAGATTCACGCTGATGCGGAGGAAGATGAAGATGGCGGTGGTTTTGGTTTTGGCTTTGGCGACTATTAAAGGCTGGTATCACCAGATCTGATCTTCCAACCTTCTTCAAAAGGATTTCCTATGGCTGAACCACTGACGATCAACCCGGCACCGCCGGTAAACAAAGGGCTTGACTACGCTTACCTGAAAACCACGGGCATTGAACTCGTGCAGCAATTGTCAGGCAACATCTGGACTGATTACAACGAGCACGATCCGGGGGTGACCACGCTTGAGCAGCTTTGTTATGCCCTGACGGAACTGTCATATCGGGCTGAGTTTCCAATGGCGGATCTTCTGACCAACCGGAACGGCTCGATCAACTCGCGGCAACAGGCGCTATTCATTCCCAAACGAATCCTGCCCTGCAACCCGGTGACCAATAACGACTTCCGAAAGCTCCTGCTTGATCGGGTTCCGGAGCTGGCCAACGTATGGCTGATTCCGCATCAGGCCAGAATTGCCAGAAAGCAGGTCAACGGATTGTATGACGTCTATGGGTACGCGCCTTCGACCAATCACCACTGTGAGAGTGAGGATGAGCCCGCTCGCCAGCGTGTCAAAAATCGGGTCCGGCAGGTCTACAACCGGTTTCGCAGCCTCTGTGAAGACCTGCGGACAATTACCCTGTTGCAGCCGCTCAAAACGGTGGTCTCAGGAATCGTCACCATCAACGAAAGCCGAACACCCGAAGCAATTCTAGCGGGTATTTTCTTCAATCTAGGGAACTTCCTGGCGCCGGAAATCCCGCGCACCTCGCTCAAATCTCTGGTTCGTCAGGGCATTCCAACTGATCAAATTTTGAACGGCCCGTTGCTCTACGAAGGCTTCATTGACGACGCTCAATTGCAACCGAAACCCAGTGTGATTAAAGGACAGGACGTGGTGCGGGTCATCGCCAATTGCCCAGGGGTTGCAAGCGTGAAAGATGTCACCATCCGCATTGAACCACCTGGGAAAACCATCACGGCTCAGGGTTCGATTGATATTCCAATGCAGGACATCCCTGACCTTGACACCTCACCCAATACCCGGCGCGGAGGGTTTTCAATTCGGCTGTTTAAAAACGGTGTTGAGTATGTTCCTGACCCAACGCGGGTCAAACGCGAATTGAAAAAACTCTGGGCCGAGTACCGCCGAAGGTATCCGTTACAGCCTGAGTATGAAGAACTGCTTGGCTTTCCCAAAGGGCAATTTCGTGACCTGGAGCAGTATTACTCGATCCAGAACCAGTATCCAAATGTCTATGGCATCAGCGAATATGGATTGCCTTCGGCGGCTTCGGAGGTTCGGCGCGGACAGGCCAAACAACTCAAAGGCTATCTGCTGGTTTTTGAACAGCTTCTGGCAGATTACTTCTCACAACTGGCTCAAGCCAAAGACCTTTTTTCAACCCGTTCGGATCTGGATGCCACGTATTTTTTTCAATACCTGATCAAATCGGTCCCCAACGTCAAACCGCTACTGGGCGAAGAATACTTCACCGGATTGCCTGAATTGATTGCGAGCCAGGATCCAGTGACCGAACGTCGCAACCGGTTTCTTGACTTCCTGCTGGCCCTTTTTGCTGAACGACTTGATGCAGATTCCATCATTGATTCGACCAACTCAAACCAGGAAGCCAGCACAACCGGCGAACAATTGCTCCAGGCCAAACTGGCGTTGCTCCAGCATCTGGTGACGAGTACCCAAAAGCGGGGAAGCGGGTTTGATTACCTGGCGCCGCCGTTGCCGCGCAATATTGCCGGGATGGAAATCAAATGCCGGATTCAGCTTGGAATGGAGGTTTACCCCGAACGGCCATTGATTGACATTCTCGAAGAACAGGCCCTGGAACTGGTTGAAACCGAAGCCAAAGCCACTGTTGGCCGGAGCATGAGCCGTCATTCCGATCATATTTCCGAACACTTTACCGGCGTTACCGCCCCAACCGAAGCGGAGACGTCTTCCCAGATGACGCCATTGTTGCGCGCCCAATCATTTACCGAAGAATTTCTGCACGCCGCCAGCGAACCGGCCAATTTTCGAACCGGCATCCTGCCCGGAGATACGTCAACCGCCGTGGTGTGCAAGTCTCCGAATGAAAAAAACTGGCGACTGGTCGGGAAATACCCTGACCCGGAGACCGCCCAGGCCAGCGTACCGGCCCTGGTCAACCTGGTGCAAAAGCTGCGGCGATTTAGCCAGCAACTGTACATCATCGAACATACCTTGCTGCGTTTTGGTCGCGCTGACCGCCGACC
>CAZXCE010000068.1:0-20729 GCA_964639175.1 uncultured Clostridia bacterium | reverse complement strand
TCAGTTCCAGTGCTTGTCACAGCAAACCTTCCCGAATCCGGTCGAGAGGACGACGAATCCGGTTGGCGGTCACAGTCGGACCGGTACGCATCACTCCGAAAGGAAGAATAAACGCGATGTTCGTTTATGTTTTAAATCGTCATGGGAAGCCGTTGATGCCGACCAATCCAGCCAAAGCCAGACTACTGCTCAAAGTGGGAAAAGCCAAAGTGGTTCGGAAAACACCCTTTACCATCAAACTGCTGTTCGGCTCATCAGGATACAAGCAGGAAGTGGTGGCGGGAATGGATACGGGAAGCACCAGGATGGGAACAGCGGCGGTGACGAACGGCAATGTGGTGTATCAGGCAGAAGTCACACTCCGAACTGATGTTTCGCGCAAGATGGAGCAACGAAAGATGTACCGACGCCACCGACGAAGCCGAAAAACACGCTACCGGGCCACCAGGTTTGACAACCGGGGTGCATCGCGCCGCACAGGACGGCTGCCACCGTCCATCCGCAGCAAAGTCGGGTCGCACATGCGGGAGCGTAAGCAAGTCGAGTCGGTGTTGCCGGTCACAAGCTGGAAGGTGGAAACGGCCAGTTTCGACATTCACAAACTGGTCAATCCGGAGGTGGCGGGAGTCGAATACCAAAACGGACCGCTCAAGGATTGGTACAACCTCAAAGCCTATGTGCTGCATCGGGACGGCTACCAGTGTCAAAGCGGCCAAAAGATCAACCACAGCGTCAAACTCAATGTTCATCACGTGCAGTTCAAGAGTCGTCAGGGTGGCACCCATCACGGGAATCTCCTCACCCTGTGTCTGACCTGCCACCAGGATTTACACCAGGGAAAGTTTGAGATCAAACCGAAACGAAATGTGACCAAACACGCGACTGAAATGGGTGTCATCGCCACCCAACTCAAGGCATCCGACTGGGAGTTTGAACCGACCTGCGGGTACGAAACCAAATACAAGCGCGAGCAGTTCCTGAAGTTACCCAAATCCCATCTCAATGATGCCGTGGCAATCTGTTGCGAAGATGGCGAAACGGTCGAAGTCGGGAATACCAATGTGTACCTCAAACGCCACATCAGCCAGGGCGATTATCAGCAAACGACCGGCCAGCACAGCCAGAAACGGATTCCAACCGGCAAGCTGTTTGGGTTGCGCAAGTTTGATTTGATTCAAACCATCAAAGGAATCGGGTTTGTCACGGGCAAGCGGAGTACCGGGTATTTCGCTTTGGGTACGATTGACGCGACTCCTCTGACGAACAGTGTCAACATCAAAACCAGCTGTGTGCGGTTGGCGGCGAGAAAAACCACTTTAATTCAAAACTGGAGCGGCCTTTCCTCCCGGTCCTGAAGGGCCGGGTCTCCAGGCTAAAGACAGGATGAAGATCGCACCAGCCTGGCATTCTACGGCTTTGAAACCGCTCAACAGGCACAGGAATTTGCCCGGCGATGGCTCCGGGACTCGCTTGAGGAGCTGCGGCGCCCAAATCAATCAGCGGCGGCACTCCGGCAGGCATTCTTCCTGTTTGGTGAGAGTGCCGATGTGCCTGAAATTGGATATTCGGCAATTTCAGAACTTGACATCTTTATTCAACATCCAGCGACGCCAGATGAACGCAATTGGAAGGCCCTCCGCCCACCTCAATAAATGTCACTTTGTCACCCTGTCACGCTCCCGCCCTGTCACCTTATCAATCTGCTGACCAATTTTTCACTGATCAACCGTTGATTGAGTCAGAGAAGGGATCGTGGGCTGAGTCACTGTTTTTTGCGGCATTCTTCAAAAAAATCGCAGGCAAAAAGCTGTCAATCTATGGCACTGTTGAAGGAACTCGTCTGATTCAGATCGTCATACTCAGCCCTTCTTTTTCTGATCACCCCGATGTTCCTGCCCCTTATTCTAAACGCTTCATATTGAACGGACATGCGCCCATGACTGACCGACGCGGACTTCGCAGCGTGCCGACAACCCAGGCGGCTCAAGCCGGAGAACTGGAAGACTTTGAACTGGTTCGGCAGTTCAAATATGACCAGGACGCTCAGGCATTTGAGCAACTTTTCCGGCGTCATCAACAATATGTTTCTCACCTGTGTCTGTCGTTGCTCCGCTCGCGGGCGGAAGCCGAAGATGCACTCCAGGAAATATTTATTAAAGTGTACCGTGGGCTCAACACCTTTGAACCCAAAGTGACGTTTCGTGGCTGGCTGTACCGCATCACGGTCAACCACTGTCGGGATTTACTGGATCAACGTGCCCGTCGGGCCGAAGATTCCGAAGAGGAAACCCTTCACACGCTGGTGACTTTTCCCAAACAAGAAGCCAGCGTGATTGCCTCAATGATGACCGAAGCCGCGCTCGACCGGCTCAAACCCGAATATCGAGTGGCGTTTGTGTTGCAGGCAGTTGAAGGTCACTCCATTGCTGAAGTTGCCCAATTGCTTGGAATTGGATTTGAAGCCGCTGCCAGCCGACTGCGTCGGGCTTACCAGCAGTTTATTGATGCATATCAGGCGATTAACCCCAAAGATTGACTTATGAAACGAACTCTGCCCACCCCTGAATGTGCTGCGCTTGGCGACCTGCTGATTGCATTCTCGGTCGATGAACTTGACCCGGAACGCAAGGCGCAAGTCCAGATGCACCTTGATCTTTGTGCCCGGTGTCGCGAGGAACTGGCCGAATTCAAGCAGGCTGCCCAACTGGCTGAATCACTCCAGCTCACCAGCCCGGTTGTGGATCGGTATCCGGAATTTTTGCGCCGCCTGGCCGTATCTGAATCCAAACCTTCATCCCAGGCCTTGCTTCCACTGACTGAACTCTCGGTTCTGGATGTAGAACCAGGGTCAACGTCTATTACTGAGGGCGGATTTGCCGCCGTGGTGCCTATTTTTGGCCGTCGTCTGGCCGTGCGAACCGGATTTCAACGCGGGTTTGATTTGACACTCCAGGGTCGTGGCGGAAATCAACTTCTACGGATCTCAGCCGCCTCTCTGACCCGAGTTGCAACAGTGGCTGCCGGGTTTAGTGCTGTCGCAGCCATTGCGGTTGTGGTCATGGTTATGACCATTTTCCCAGGCCTGTGGCGGACGGCCAGCCCACCTCCGCCCGGTGGAGGCGGCGTTCTGGGAGGTATAGAACCTGATTCAGTTTTTCCAAAAGTCAAGGCGGTTGGGATTCGACCACCGCTGGTCTCAAGTTCAACCGAAACCTCGACGTTGATGGCCTGGAACGCCAGTGGCAAAGTGCAGGCCCAGTTTGTGACCAACAATCAACTGACAGGACAACCGATTGATTTAAGACTTCAACCTGAAAAACAAACCAAATCAGCACAGGGGTTTGAAAATACCCCGGCGATAGCAACCGACGGAACCAGATTTCTGGTAATCAGTGAACTGGACATGGGAATTTGCGCCTGGCGGCTCAATCCGGGGACAACTGGCAGCGATGTGTACCCAATTACCCTCACCCAGCGCGGTGTTCAGCCAGCCGTGGTGTGGATTGGAGACCGCTATCTGGCCGCCTGGACCGTTCCAGACATCAACAGTCCTAAAATTGAAATGGTTGAACTTGGATCAGATGGGCGGCTGTTGACCAAATCACCCAAAGAAGTGGCGCTTTCTCTCAACGGAAACAAACTCCGGAATCCGGTGCTGGCCGGCGACAAAAACCAGATGGTGCTGGCTTATTTCACTCAGGATCAACGGGTTCATGTGCAATTGTGGCAACTTAATGCGGCAGGACCAACGCCTCCCCAGCATATTGTGCTCCCGACCTCAGAACAAACCGAACCAGTTAACTTGAAAATCATTCCCCGGCCCAATGAGTTTGACCTGTTTTGGGTCGAACATGGGAAACCAGATGGTTCAGAAATCAAATTTGCCCGGCTTACACGCACCGGAGAACTGTCAGGGGTCAAAACGCTGGTGGTTTCCACCATCAATATTCCCGAGTTCGATCTTCGAGAAACGACGACGGACTTTAAGCTCGTCTGGCTTGAGACTTCGACGAAAAGTGCGGTGGTATTGATGCAGCACATTGATTTGACTGGTGAGCGAATCAGCCAACCACTCAACCTTCCAACTGAAAACTATCGCGCTCTGTCCACCTGCTTTGCTGATCCGGATGGAACATCGCTGGTCTGGTTTGCCCACCGCCCAGGCGAGGCACCTTCTTTTTTTGTGGCGTCAAACCTGCCCTGACCCAGGACCCAATTGATTGGTGAACACCTCGTACCTGGTTTTGCGAACCAACATTCAGGAAGCCAATCGGCCAGGCTGTAAACCAGTGCTTTATTCCATTGACCTGAATGTTGATTCTCAAAGCCTCTACAAAGTAGCGCCCTCACCAGACACACGTCTTGGAGATTATTGCCATCCCTATGGTGTTTCTTGCTATTTTGAGCCCGATGATCATTCTGAAGGCCATTTAGGGTTGATCATCCGGAACAAATGCCCCAATTCTTCGATCTTCTGACGGCGAATGGCGTCCTGCACATACGGGCTGCTCATCAATCCGTTATAAATCACTGAAAACGTTTTGGCTCGGGGAAATCGCTCCTGATGGATAATCTGCGAAATGTTACTCAGGATTGAAAATTCAAAGTATTTTCGACGGTTATAATCAAACTCATCAAATACTTCTTTAAACAATCGAATAAACTGCTGCTTGATCGCTTCATCGCTCCCAGTCTGGATCGGTGGAGTGGCACCGTTTGAAGGATGTCCCCAAACAGGTTCAACGGGTGATACCGGTTTGGCAGGAGGAAGGTACCCGTACGCAACTGGTTGACCGCCAGGCTGACCCAGCGGTTGCGCACCCGGCGCTGAGCGATAGGGCAATGATTCGGCAGGTACGGCACCAGACGGCGGCACTTTGGCGCTGCTCGCCCCGCCAACCGTGGTTCGATATTCGGGTGCAAAGGGAAAGCCCGTATTTGACATCATCTGGTCTGGCGGCAGGGTTGTCACCATCGCCGAAGCAGCCAGGGCCAGGGCAGCCTGCGGCGGCTCGACCGAACTGGTCACCGGTGCGAATAAAAGCGGGTGATGACCAATTGCCCGGTGGATGATCTCTGGCGTAATCACCGACACCCCAAATGATTTTGCCAGATTGACTGAGAGGCCGACTGTATTTTGTAAGCTGCGGTAATTCCCAATCCAGCGCATAGATCGAAGGAAAATCTCAGCTTCGGGCGATAAGGAAAAATCACCTTGTTCACGCAGAAACGAAAGCGCCGTCGGGACAATCTGGTCTGGAATTTCATGCAGCGGCTTGATGTGAATCCAGTACCGGAATCGGGATGGCAGGTCAGAGCGAAATAACGGCTGTGCATCTGAGCGCACGCTTTGCTTGCACCATTCTTCAATTGGCTGGTTGGTCGCCAGAATAATCCGGCAGGTGACGGGCCGATACTCATTGGTGCCCATTCGCTGGTACTGACGATTTTGCAATACACGCAGCAACAAGGCCTGACATTGGGGTGTCAGCTCCCCAATTTCATCAATAAAGAGCGTTCCATTGCCGGCTTCCTCAATTTTTCCAATGCGCGGTTGGGCATCAGTAAAAGCACCTTTGACCGTACCGAACAGCTCAGCCACCATAAAAGATTTATCAACCGCAGTCGCTGCATCGTAGACCACAAATTTTCCACTCCGGGTGGGGCCAGCCAGATGGAGCGCATAGGCCAGATCTGTCTTTCCAACCCCAGGTTCACCGCGCAGCATCACGGCGGCCTCAGGCTGGTCTTTCCCGGCAATTTCCAGCAAATTCAGGATCTCATCCATGGTGGAGTCATAGTAGGTAAACCGCCCAAACTGCCGACGATAGACACTGTGGGTGATTGGAAAAGCCCGTGCCAGCCGAATCAACTCGCGTTTGGCAAGTGGTAAAATCATCTCCAGCGCCACCGGGTCCGTGGCCTGTGACACGACCAGCCGGTATCCACAGCCCAGATCAAACGTGTTTGAAATGGTCTCTTTTTCGAGCGGCCCGGCATGGTGACCTGCCACAATATGCTCGCCACCAGCGGTCTTATGCAAAAGTGTGACGTGATCAAGCGCCAGAAAGGTTCGAGAGGTGAGTACCTGGATTAACCCCGAGAAAAAAGCTTCCAGATCCGTCGCCTGAATTAGTGGCCGAATCAAAAATCCAAGATCAACCGTCCGGCTGCGTGATGTACTGCGGCGTTCACGATGTTTTTCGCGGATACTTTCCATCGCCAACCGGGCATCCGACTCATAGTACCGATTCTTGCATTTTGAAAAACATTCCAGTGCCTGCTCAGTGGTCTTCAGGGCAAGATCATAACTCGCTTCGACCTGTGAGAGCGCAAGTAACGTCCGGCCTGTTTCAAAAACTGAACTATTTTGAAATACAGTTAAGGCATGGTGGAGCCGGCGTTTAATTTCCGAACGGTCTCCGGTATTGGTTCGACGCAGGTACATCGCTTCCTGGAGTAAATGCAACGACTGAAAAAATGGATCGGCAGCCATTGTCAGTTCTTCAATTGCATCCAGGGCAATGGCCCCACCTCGATACCCGGCCTCCATTTCGAGCGCTGCCCGCCACAGTCCTAAATCCTCGCGGCATAATTTCAGCAGGTTTGGTACCCGGTGCGCCTCGCGGTGGTTCATCAACGCCAGTGCCATAACATAAAAATCAACGGCCTGAGGCGGAGGGAAATGCCCCAGTGCCAGGTGAAAGGTCAACGACCCTTCAGAGTAATCATCTTCAGCGATCCATAGCCGGCGCACCGGCTCGGTTATCAGGGCCGACTCCAAAGTTCCATTATGAAGATTCAATATGAGCGGTAATGCGCGGGCAACAGTCTGATCCATGGTGTACTCCTCATTCTCAGCAGGCTTTTCCAAAATTGTCGAATTCAAAAATTTAAATTGATTAACTTCAAGTTGTAATGCAAATCCCGTGCAATTCAATTTCAAATTGAATCATTTTATTTATTTTGCAAACTCAAGGCTGTCAAAATTGTATCCTGAAACAAGCCTTAACTAAACTATTTTCAGTATTTTCAAAAAAACAAAAACCAGTTCAAAATCAAAGAACCAGCTCAGGCTATCTCTTTGGGAACATCAGAATCAAATTTAATTAAATTAAGATTTAAGAAATGTCAATTAAAAGTGAATTACCGGGGTTCATTCGTTTTCAATGAAAACTACAATTCCCGCCCAATCCAGACAAACTCCCGCCAGATGAGGGCCGATGGGGCATTTGACAGAAAAAATCAGGTATGGCAAGCGATTTGCACAGGGGTTCTCTGTCACGGCCAGTCACAGGCGTGAACTCTCCCAATGTTGAAGCGAGGCAAAAAGTTGTGTTGTACCCTGTATTTCAATCCCAACTCTATCAAGGCGAGCCTGAAACCCGCTGGATCGGTTTTGGGGTCGGCTATGGCGAACGCAACATCCCGGCTGATGTGTTTTTTGTCCAGCATTTACTGAATTTTTTGATTACCCATGGAGGTTTAGTTCCGCTCGCCCAGATTGAAGAAACTGGCCAGATTGATGGTGCCACGACGTTTGCGATTCGCTATTTCCAGCGCAGTCATCTGCACCACCCAAATCCTGATGGTCGGGTTACTCCAAATAGTCAGACGTTACAGAAAATGGTTGAAGTTGTTGGATTGATTCGCCACCGACTTGAAGCAACCAAATCGGGCGCTGACTAGGACATTCTGACCAGATCTGGTGGCAGGTCGTTGAGCAGTCAAGGTCAACCACTCACATTTGATAAACTTTTGAAAGGAAAGGCATTATGCCAGCGCTGGCAAGTGAAGCATCGTTTACGACACACACACCGCTCACCCCCGAAGTCGATCTGGTGACGCTGGCCAGCCCGATGTTTGAACTCGTTATGCGTATCCGGGCCGGACGCGTCCAGCCCTCGATGGAATTACAACCTACGATTGACCGCCTGTTGACGAGGGTAGAGCAGCGTGGGCGGGGTTTGCGCTATGCTGAAAAACAACTGGAGGCCGCCAAATTTGCCCTGGCTTCCTATATTGATGAAATGGTGTTGATGGCTGACTTCCCCTTTCACGACGAATGGGAAAAATATCCATTACAGTTAAAGTACTTTGGCGAGCATCTGGCTGGGGTGCGCTTTTTCGAGCGATTAACTGAGCTTTTAAAAGATGTCGAGCGGCAGGGTGATCTGGTTGAGTTGTACTATATGTGCCTGTTGCTCGGGTACAAAGGACGGTTTCGGGATTATTTTGAGGATGAACTGGTGGAAGTTGTCCGACAGGTGGAGCAAGCCTTACGGCAAGTCAACCGATTACGAACCGTCCCCCAATCCCCGCACTGGCTGCTGGATGATCAACCAGGGCTCTACGAGGAAACCAGATGGCCAAAGTGGCTGCTGGGCCTGGGAACAGGTTCGTTCGGAGTGGGAGTTTTGGCCTTTTTGCTGTTCAAGCTAGGCATTGAACGTGTTTTGCAAGCGGCATTGAGGTCACTCACCTGGTAGTGCCAACTGAGAATGAAGAATTGAGAATGAAGAATGAAGAATTGAGAATAAAGAATGAAGAATGAAGAATGAAAAAAGTCATCACCGGCTAGTTGTAATAACAACTCACATTGTTTCAGGTGCCCCAGCTAATTCTTTGGAAAATCAGATAAAGGCTCAAAATTATTGAAACAACGTGAGACATTATCGGAGATAAAACCGGGCCATCGAAAAAAGGATGGTGTCAAATCAGTACCGCCTGCGTGAGCAGGTGGGTTGCCACGGATGGCATCAAGTCAGTACCACCTGCGTGAGCGGGTGGGTTGCCACGGCGAGAAAGCTCCGCTTTTGGAAAATGGTGAACCCCGATAATGTCTCTGGTTTGTCACGACAACAACCCGCCAGATATTTTCTTCATTCTCAATTCTTCATTCTTCATTCTTCATTCTCAATTCTTCATTCTTCAAAAGGTGCGCTTCATGAACTGGCAATCATTCCCTTTCAAATCCTGGGTACACCTGCTCGGCTTGATTCTGTTGTATGGATTGGCCTGCCTGGTCGCCTGGTTGGTGGCACCGTCGCTTGGGCTTTCTTTCGTTGGGCAACTTGGACTGATTGGGCTGATATTATTTACCTGGCTGTTGACCCTGGTATTTGAAAAAGTTCGTCGAATGTACTGGCCAGCGGAAACCGATCAAACTCAACAACTTCAACCAGGCAACGAAGATATGGGGGATGGGTCAGTCAATCTGGCTGATCAAGGCGAAGCCTTTGAACTATTGACCGAGTGGATTGAGATAACCTGTGGTCACAAGGTACAGGATCGCTTTCGACAGCCCTGGTTTGGGGTCATCGGCCCACCCGCCAGCGGCAAATCGGCGCTGCTTTTGACCTCACAGCTTGATTTTCAATTGCTTCCACACCAGCGGCCCGCTGATCTTTACACGATTGCACCAACCACAACCGGGGAATGTTATGTTTCTGAATCAGCCATCTATCTGGATCTTCCCGGTCATTTGGTGGCAGATACCGTCCAACCTGCGGCCTGGAAACAACTGTGCCAGTGGCTGGGGGAGTATCGTGGCATTCGCCCGGTTGATGGACTGGTCATTGTGGCCAATGCCCATCGGTTGTGTTCGCTTGTTGAATCAGATATTGAACAGGAAGCCAAAATTTTGCGGGCCCGCCTCGATGAGTGCCTGCAGTGGTGGGGTCACCAGTTCCCTATGTATCTGGTGTTCTCACATTCGGATAAACTGGCCGGGTTTACTGAATTTTTTGAAGAATATGACCGCGTTGAACGTGGCCAGGTCTGGGGGGCAACCATTCCGATTGAACAACGAGGCACCGGCTATGCACTGTTTGATACTGAATTTGGATATTTGTATGAAGCCTTGATGCGTCGGCGATTGTTACGGTTAAGTACGGCAACCACACCGCGGGATCAGCTTCTGATTTATGAATTCCCAATCCGATTTTATGAAATCCGGAAAAAGCTGGGCCTGTTTTATAATATTCTCTTTCGCCCAAGCAGTTTCCGGCAGTCGCCGTGGGTTCGCGGCTTCTATTTTACCGGCTATCACCCTGGTGAGGATCAGTCCGAGCCAGTGCCCGCTGATGCACTTCCGGCAGACCCAGACCCAGATGAGGCTGAAGCCGTGGCAACCATCACTCAACCGAAACTGGGGACGCGATATTTTGGCGAAGAATTTTTCACCGAAATCCTGCTGGCAGATAAAGATTTGGCGGCTTATTTCCAGCCTCAAACGACCCTGCCTCGCTATGTCAAACCGGTCATGGCGAGCGCCCTGGTGCTGACACTGGTGCTCTTTTTCGCGGGACTGGCCAATTCATATCGGCTCAACCGCGATTATGTGGCCGAGGTCGAAGCCCGGTCAGTTCGGGTCACCCAATTACAGCCACTTCAACTGGCTGGCGATTCGGAAGTGGCTTCAAAAAATTTTCAATTGACACAGTTGGAAGCACTGGAAACGCTCAGGCAAAGCCTGATAACTGCGGATGCCCATGACCGAACTGGCCGGCCCTGGCTGATGCAAAGTGGCCTGTACGTGGGTGACGACATTGCATCAGCCGGGCGTCGTGTGTATTTCGATGCGCTCCAGCAAGCGTTTTGTCGCCCGGTGTTTCTGCAACTGGAATCAGATTTGCGCACCTTTGCGGCAGAATCCAAAACCAATACGGATGAAGCCTATCTCAGCGAGCATTATGACCGGTTGAAAACGTATTTGATGCTTTCCCAGCCGGACCGAGCCAAAGGAACCTTCCTGTACTATCAATTGTCACCGTACTGGAAGGGAGTTGTTCCGGCTGAAGGTCAATCACTGGCACTCAAACAGCTTGAATTTTATGCCCTCCACGCCACTGACCAGGAATCTCCCCACTTAAAAGGAGATGAATTACTCATTCGCCAGGTCCGTCAGCGGTTGCTGGCCTATCCAGCCGTGAGCCGGTTTTATCAACAATTTATTTCTGAAATTGACGCCAGAGTTCCAGCGGTCACGCTTGAGACAATGCTGGCGGGCCGTGGTGCGGGTGTTCTGCAGGGTGAGTACAGTGTTCCAGGGAGCTTTACGCTCGAAGGATACCGCGATTATGTCGCTGATGGTCTCGATGCAGCCGCATTGGAGCTGGCGAAAAGTGATTGGGTGATGGGTGAAACCGGGACAAACCTTCGAGGCGCCAGTATTGACGTCACCCGGTTGCGGGAAATGTATTTCCGCGAATACACCGCCCACTGGCAACGCTTGTTAAAAGATACCCAGGTCAGGCCATTCAAGAACCGTGAAGAAGCAATCGAGATCCTGACGATCCTGGCGGAACCGGAATCTCCGCTCGTGGTGCTCCTGACCGAGGTCAGCCGGCAGGTACAACCCACCAATATCGGCGTTGGAGGGTTGATCCAATGGGTTAAAAGCAAGGTGTCAACTGAGAAGAAACCTGTCACAACTGAAGTTGAGCGCGAATTTGCCCCATTGCTGCTGTTTTTAAACACCAGTACCGGGAATGATGGAACGCCAGTTTCTCAATATCGGGTGGCACTGCGCTCCGTCCTTGATACCTTGCAAATCACACCGAATGATCAGCTCAATCAGGCGTCCCGAACCCTGTTGACCGGAAAAGACGATCTAGGATTGCTCAAAGCTGAGGCAGGTGTGACAAAAGTGACTGAGCCGTTTCGAACCGATTCAACCCGAATCCTGGCCGGATTGCTCTATCAGCCACTTGGAAACCTCCGGGCGCTCCTCTATGGCACCAACGGGCAGGAACTATCAACCTTGTGGACGCAACAACTGTATCCACAAGCCATCAGGCTCAAAACCGGGTATCCGTTTACAAATGACGGCGGCGCTCCACTGACTGAAGTGGCCCAATTTTTAAACCCACAGGATGGATTGCTCGCCTCATTGCTGCGAGAGCGGCTTGCCGGGTCTTTTGAAGACGTGAATGGTGAATGGAAACTCAAACCAGCGGGAGCGGTGCGAGTCACACCAGACTTTGTTGGATTTCTCAATCAGAGCCGACGACTTCAGGAAACCCTGTTTTCAAATGGCGGACGGACACCTGAAATTGCCTATGAACTCATGCTCCAGCCATCGGGAACCGGTAAAATCAAGCTTGAGGTTGATGGCGTCACGCTTGAATCCCAGGCCGGTACACCTCAATCGGGAAAACTGACCTGGCCGGCTAAAAGTGGAAGCACCACCGGCACCCGCCTGAGTGTGACCATCCCTGGTGGTGCCACCCAGGAAATGGCATTTCCCGGAGAATGGGGTATGTTCCAACTCATCGAGAACGGGAAGCCAGCACCAACCGGACCCAATCAGTTCACGCTCACCTGGAATATCCAGTCAGTCACAGTCACAGCCATTCTGCGGACACCCACGACGGTCAATCCATTTGATCGCCAGCTTTTTGCCAGCTTTCAGCCGCCGCCAGAGTTGTTGGCACGGTAAGCAGGAGTTGCAGAAAAAGTATCGAAATCAATCTCGATGACTCTCCACTTTACAGTCAGGCTGGCCAGGTTGTGATGACTGCGGGCATCAGGGGATTGGAGTGAGGAGGAAACTGGACGAATTTTGTTGATCGTCCTCACTACCAGTTAGCGACACCAGGATTAAATCTCCGTCAAGTTCGACAAAGATTCGAAAGCGGGCAGGCATATATTTAAACCGGCTGAAATAATTAGGAGAATCACTTATGCGCACGATAGGCACGATTACAAATGAAGGGCATTCCTGCACCATCACCGAAGATGACTCTGGAAGAGTTTTTTTCCTTGCGGATGCTGACATAGACGCGGATGGAGCAAATGGGCAAAATGGCGCCCCGGCTGCCTACAAGGAAGATGACTCCGGAACCGAATTGCTTGCAAACGGCGGCCTGAAAATTGTTCATGGAAAAGCTATCTGTGCCGAATCCTGGGCACGGAGCATTGTGATTTTGGATGTGGATAATGAACCAAAAATTTTTCCCGGCGGGATCATTGCATCAATGACCTGGTATCGCCACCCTGGAAAATTATGAAGCGATCCTGCGGCGTATGTAGACTCCGAAACCGTGCCCTACATTGTTGTGCCACAACTGATCGTTCAACTGACATCGGGCATCGTACGCGGTTGTAAAGCGCGCGTTACCTGGAGGGGTCATGCTGTTGAATGTGTGGTTGCAGACAAAGGGCCAGCTCGAAAGATCGGTGAGCTGAGCATTGCGGCGGCGCGAGCAATTGGATTTTCTTCAAGTCCAAGACATGGTGGTACTCAAAATCCAGAAGTCCAATATGAATTGTGGCCAGGAGTTGCTGCCCCTGGATTTACATTGCAAGCGGCTTGAGTAACGCAACTACTGTGCGGAGGGGATTTATTTCTACTTGAAAGAATTTGGAGCGCTACGGCCTGACGTCGCTTTTGATTTCGCTGGCGATTTGAGCAAAAACGTCGTGATCTTCTTGCGAATAAAAAGCGTGTTGCCTGATTTGACTCAGACGATGGGGGCATTTGGTTCGAATCCGAGCCAGCAGTAGTTTGGCAAAAGAAGGAATCAGTTCAACCGGAATTTCAGCAAGCCTGCTCACCAGCGACAAAATAACCAGTTGTTCAACAGTGTCAGCGGTCATCGTCGGATCAAACTGCAAACACTTTTGCATTCTGAGACCCCAGGCACAATGTTGCTCCAGATATTGTGCTTTGCCGGCGGGAAACTGGCTGTCGGGCACCTGGGAAAGGCCCTCGATTTCTGCCAGCGCGGCAATGGTTCGACCCAATAAACCCATGTCATACAATTTGATCGGAGGCCGGCAAAGTCTTGAGTTCAGATGGCAGGGAAATCCACTGAGTGCCCGGCTGAAATCAAGGACACCATCAACCATTTCCTGAACGACAGGAAAAACAGTGGGCGAAGCCAGCGCCAGAATCGTCAGGCTTCCCTGGCTGGTGGCAAAGGCGTGATCAGTCAATTGACCGGTCTGGGTTTCCACCGTGCCTCGCCAGGGGAATGCTGCGACGTAGCGACTCCACACCTCAAACGAGTCAATCACAACCAGTACCTGGTGGCCCTGGGCTCGCAACCCTGACCCGATGGCCACCGCGCTCCAGGGAAGCAACCAGTTTGCGGCGGGTGTCGAATCTGGACCACTTTCGACAATGATCACGGATTGAGGAAGTGGCCGGTGTCCCGCCGCTTCTTTGATTACCGTTTTTGAACCGTGGTCGCCTTGGAGCCGGGCATAAATCACAATCACTTCATCTTCAACCTGATGCCAAATCAGGTGACTGACCACGGCTGGGAAATCCTGGCTCGCCATCAGCGCCATTCCTCTCACAAACACCTGCTTGAGATCATAGACCAGCAACCCGGTTGTGAGCCGATGGCGTTGCTCGGGCTGGTTTTCAGGCAGAATCGGGCACGGATGTTTTCCAAACACCCGATGCGGAATGGTGTAACGAAAGTGTGGTCCTGTATCAAGTGGATTTCCGAGACAATCAAGAACCCGGCCACACAGCTCCGTTCCAACCGGCACCGTGAGCGGCCTGGGAGCGTGAACCAGTGTTCCAATCGCTATGGAATCTGACCGAAGCGGGGCCAGTTCAACCTGATTATCCTGCAGTGCTGTAACCAGTGCCGGTCCATTGCCGCCAATTTCCACTATATCTCCAAACCCAGCCGCCGTCAGACCATCAGCCAGGACTTGAGTGGGAGAAATATGAATAATCCTGCCGGACGAAAGAGCATTTGCCATTCAGAATCCTCGACTTTTGGTACAGCTCAACTCTGAAATATCGGCTAATCAGAGTTTTCCCAAAGCAGGAACACTCTGGGAGGTGTTTCGATGCCCAGCTTCTTCCCAAATTCAAGTAACTGGCTCATTGTCCCTTCAGAAACCTCGGTATCATCCGCCAAAATCAGTCCCTGAGGAGGAATCGAATCAAGGTGATACACCGTGGTTTGAGGCGATTCAAAGTGATAAATTGACCCCAATGCTGTCTCGTTGTCTTTCAATTGAAGTGAGAGAATTCTCCATCCCGAAAAATATTCAAGCGGGTGACAGGGGGCAAATCGAATAAATGCTTCGATGCCGCCTTCAATCGGCGGTAAGCTGAGGTAATCAGCCAAAAAAGCAGAAAATCGAGTCAATTCCTGGGGCGAATAGTTTTGTCCCCAGGTTGCAACCATCGAATGAAGAACCGGGTACTTTCGTTTCAGGACCCCAATTCGCGGGTCCTCAGCCATCTCCTGAAAACCTCGAATCAGGAACGGCAAATCAGCCGGAGATTGACTGGTATTTGCTGAAAGCCGAAGCACCAAACCGACACAGTTCGGATAACTCATACCATAGCCGCCAGCCTGTTGCACCATACTGAGAATCCAGGGTGGATGGTCGGGTAAATCACCTAACGGAAGATCTTCAAAACAAAAATCTATTTCATAGCCAATCACGATTGCAGGAAGCAGAATCTCAGTGCCCAGTGGTTCAATTTCGATGATCACTCCATTTCTTCTCCCCGCTTAATTCTATTGGATAAATCGTGATTCGGACTGTAGCTTTGGATTCGATCAGAGCAAATATTGCCTCTGGGCCAATGGTTGTTTCAAAGGATCTCGGGTGGTAACCACCGGGCAGATAAATATTTCTTTGGAGTGCTGCAACTTGTTGCAGCTTTGGTAGCCAGCGACTTGTCGCTGAACCGCTTCGGCCCGACTCCGATAGGGCAATAACACGTCGGTGCGAGGAAAAGCGGTGACAAGTCCCCGCACTCCAAAAGAATTCTTTTTCTGAAAACCTAATATAACCAATTGATTGCTGTTCTCCGCACTTAAAACAAATATGGACGATCCAACAAACACAAACCTCTCTCCAATTCTGCCTCTTCAATGGATTGCAGCCATTGAAAGCGGCTATTTCCAAAATCAGGAGTGGGTTGAGTGGTCTGATCACCTGCAACTGACTTTGACCCAAAGCGATGACTGGCTGGTTGAACTGTGTGTCGCCTGGACACCAGAGCAGGCGCTTGAAGTTCTCTGGAAGGCGCTCAATGGTTTTCTGGTATTTCCGTACCAGGAAGCAAAAATCGGCTTTCTGTTCAAACAGTACCAGGAAGGGAGAATCAAAACTTTGTCTGCCTTATTAGAACTGGCTGATGCCTTCCAACAGTCAATTGATGAAGACAATCAGGTGTTTCTCCAGTTGCAGGAAAAAGCAAACACAACTGATGAGAATCACCCGCAACTGTTGCCGGAAATAGAGGACGCTTTTCGAGAGTATGCTCAACTGGCAGAGCAGTGCCTCAATGATCTCAGTGCTCTTTCACCGCTTCTCGGCCCCAACCTTGATTTTCCCTGATGACCGGAGGGTTCCCCGATGAACAACTCACAAGAGCCCAAACCAACCTGGCTTTCACATATCCTGGCGCGATTTCGAGACCCACAGCAATCTCCCACGTTTTCAATCCGTTGCACTCCACATCAGCTTTCGAAGACTCGCTCGGTCAATGGAAAAATTGAGCGAGAAACAGTCATTGCCTGGCAGGATATTGCCTATCTCCTGGCATATAAACGCGACCTGTGGGCAGTTGATCTGATCTGCATCGAAGTTGGCACCTGTCACGGATTTGCCTTTGAAATTGATGAAGAGATGGACGGCTGGGAGTTTGTGGTCAACCACCTTCCGGAATATCTTCCTGGGTGCCCCGCATATGCTGACTGGTGGGACGCTGTCGCACACCCTCCTTTTGCCCGAAATGAAACCCAACTCTACCCGGTTGACAATAAAGTTGAATAACAACCGCTCGCATATCAAGAAAGACTGGTCGAATTGAGCAAAGACCTGTAAGTTAGCGGAGTTTTCGAAATTTCGACGATATTTGGGGCTGTGATCAACTGCAACGGAGACCAACAGCCTTTTTGAGCAAATGGAAAGGTTGGGCAGAAAAACCGTATGGTGAAACCACAAAATCCGATTTTGTTCGAAGGTCACTTGAAATCAAACCTGCACTCTGACCTGTCAGGTGGACTGGTTGTCTTTCTGGTGGCCCTGCCGTTATGCCTTGGCATTGCACTGGCTTCTGGCGCACCGCTGTTTTCAGGTGTGATTGCCGGTATTGTCGGAGGGCTGGTGGTTGGAATGCTCTCTGGATCCGAAATCAGCGTCAGCGGGCCCGCCGCCGGTCTGGCGGTGATGGTCGCTGGTGGCATCAAATCAAGCGGCAGTTTCAAAGCGTTCCTGACCGTAGTCGTTTTATCAGGGATCCTGCAAATTATTTTTGGACTGTTCCGCGGTGGAAGGATCGGAGACTATGTGCCGACCTCGGTTATCAAAGGAATGCTTGCCGCCATTGGGATCGTCATTATCCTCAAGCAAATCCCCCATGCGCTTGGACAGGACAAGGATTACATCGGGGACTTTGGATTTCTCCAGGGCGTGGGCAATGACAACACGCTCTTTGCGGTTATTCAGGCGATCCTTACCTTTAACCCGGAAGCCGTGCTCATTGCCTTGATTTCACTCGCGATTCTGTTGCTCTGGGAACAACCGTTCTTGAAACAGAATCGGATTCTGAGCTTTGTCCCGGCACCGTTGCTGGTGGTCGTGATTGGGACGCTCCTCAATGAACTTTTTCGCCTGTTTTTTGCCGGGTTTTATTTACGGGCCGAAGATGGTCATCTGGTCTCGCTGCCGGTTGCAACCAGCCTGAGCACGTTTTTCAATCAGTTCACCTTGCCGAGCCTGTCAGCCCTGACCAATCCTGAAGTGTACACCCTGGCAATCACCTTTGCCGTGGTTGGCAGTCTTGAAACCCTGGTGGCGATTGAGGCTGCGGACAAAATTGATCCATTCAAGCGCATTTCAAACACCAATCGTGAGTTGATGGCCCAGGGAATCGGCAATATTACCTCTGGAATGCTCGGCGGGCTGCCCATTACCTCGGTCGTGATTCGGACCTCAACCAACATCTATGCCGGGAGCCGAACCCGGATGGCGACAATTTTTCACGGAATACTCTTACTTATCGCCGTGTTTCTGATTCCAACCTTCCTCAACCGCATTCCCCTGGCCTGTCTGGCCGCGATTTTATGTGTTGTCGGGTACAAACTGGCGAACGTGAGTGTTTTCAAAGAGATGTACCGTCAAGGGAGTGAACAATTCATTCCATTTATCATTACCATCGTGGCGATTGTGTTTACGGATTTGCTGGTGGGGATCACCATTGGGTTCTTCTTTGGGCTCTTTTTTGTGATTCGGGCGAACCATCATTCCGCCATGACGTGTGTTGACCAGGACAACTACTACCTGGTTCGCTTTAACAAAGACATGACCTTTGTCAATAAAGCCGAACTCAAAGAACAACTGACCAAAATCCCAAATGACGTCATCCTGATCCTGGATGCGACCAAATCGCTCTATATTGACCAGGATATTTACGAAGTGATTGCCGAGTTTGAAGAACTGGCCAAATACCGCAATATCACCATCGAGAAAAAGAACCTCGATTCAAAAATTCCCCCGCAGCTTGGGTGGATGAAACTTTTTGGAGGACCAAATGGAAGAATACAAGAAACTTCTGCTGGCGAATAAAGCCTGGGTGAAAGAAAAGCTCGACATGCGGGAAGATTACTTTTTGCGGCACAAAGACGTCCAAACACCTCACTTTTTGTGGGTTGGTTGCGCTGATAGTCGTGTCCCGGCGGAAGACATCACTGGAACTGAACCCGGAGAACTCTTTGTCCACCGAAATGTTGCCAACCTGGTGGTTCATACGGATTTGAACTTACTGAGCGTGCTTCAATATGCGGTGGATGTACTCAAGGTCAAACACGTCATCATTTGTGGACACTATGGATGCGGAGGGGTAAAAAGTGCAACTTCTCACAAAAACCTGGGATTGATCAACAAGTGGCTGCACAGTATCAAAGATGTCTATACTCTCCATAAAGCTGAACTCAATGCCATTACCGATGCTGATCAACGCTGGCGGCGGCTGGTTGAACTCAATGTCGAAGAGCAGGTGCGAAATCTGGTTCATATTTCCATCATTCAAAAAGCCTGGAAATTTGAGCAGCGACCCTATCTTCATGGATGGGTTTACGACTTGCACACCGGATATTTAAAGGAAATCTCACTGCTGAAACCCGGTGCCTTGCCAGATGATGTGTACTGTTATGACTTTGAAGACTGAAAGCAGTGATCTTCAAACAGGAACAGTACTGGTTTCGAAGGGTCATCCAGAAGTACAAAAAGAAGCCTATCTCGTGACGACACACCATGGACTTCAACACTTTTCAGCAAAACTTTCCTCCGGGGAGCCAGCTTCCGGCCTTACTTGTTAAGCTGTTTGAATATCAGAACCAGGTTCCTGGCTGGTACAGTGGCCGGTTTCAGTTGTGTACCGAACGGTTTGGAGATGCTGACGCATTTGACGGAGACGCTGAAGCTGCCGTCCAGTTTGCCCATTTTGGCCGCATTTCAGACGGTTCAACCTATGCCTTCTGGTTATATCCGGGGCAAACGCTTGAGACGGCACCAATTGTCTTTGTTGGCTCTGAAGGAACGGAATGGACCGTTCTGGCTGAGACGATGGAAGATTTTCTCTCGCTGCTGGCGCTTGGGGAAACTGAACTTGGCTATTCGGCGGCGGGCGACTATTTCACCGGACCAGAATACAATCTGGAAGAACTCGAACATTTCCGAAACTGGCTGAAAACAGAGTTCGGCATTGTGCCAGCCGCGAACCCAATCGAACTGGTTCACCGCGCCAAAAGTCACCATCCAGACCTCGATGCGTGGCTCACTCACTGGCAGGAACACCATTTTGGACAGAGCTGAACCGGAAAACCGCCTACAATGGGAATTCTGAACCCAGAGCCAGTAACACCCCATCACAGATTTGCCATTCGTGGTTGATTTTTAATCGCTGAATCAGCTTTCCCTGGCGCAGTGACGCCAGATAGACGTGGTGCTTTTCCTGGTAGATGACCACGATTCGATCTTTGTGCCAGGCAAGGTACTGCACCTGACATCCAAAAAACGGATTGTAGGTTTCAATGACCCAGTCGGCTACCTGCTGACCATCTTTGACCGCCCGGAGATAAAACTGGATATCCACCCCAGTTTCCAGCTCTCGGAACCGATATTCCACCCAGGTATATTGGGTTTGTTCAGGATTGCAAACAGCAGCGATGAGTTCTGTTTCATACCCGTGAGCGTCTACGTCACGGGGTTTCCGATTCAACCGGGCGGCAACCAGTTTGATAGCCTCAGTGAAATCAGGAACGTGTCCAAACCTCAGGCTTTGGGACATTCCCAACAGGTCGAACCGGGCAAATCCGGCTGGATAGCGGCTTTCAGAAGCGAGGAGTCGTTCCATTCTCTCAACACGAATTTTTCGCGACATAAGTACCTTGTCAAAAGTTGACTGAGATATTGAATCGGGTTTTAGCACAATCACATCGGTACTGAATAGCAACCAAATTCTCAAACTCCGTTGCGGAAAGGTTGCTTGGGCTTGACAGCTCCCGCCCGGATGGGCGCCGGGAAGTAGCCGGTGGTTTGCCGCTTTGGGCACACCACCGGATCAGGGCCCATTCCGCTCGCGCCCGGATGGGCGCTGGATCAAAATCCGAAGGACCCCGGAACGGTCGCCGAAACCTGACCGACGAACGCTTCCAGCGCCCATCCGGGCGCGAACCATTCCCGACCCGCATTCCGGTGGGTGCGCCTCAAAGCAGGCTGCCCACCGGCTACTTTCC
>CAZXCE010000067.1:0-20898 GCA_964639175.1 uncultured Clostridia bacterium | reverse complement strand
GTGGGAGTTGGCCTCCCCACCATCAAAATCTCAGAAATCACCGTTGGCGGCACCCGGAGCTGAAAGAATGAAGAATGAATAATTGAGAATGAATAATTGAGAATGAAGAATGAAGAGTGAAGAATGAAGAAACTGCTTGGTTCCTGGTTCTACTTCGAAAGTATTAATTCCTAAGCACCAGAAACCAAGCACCAGGTACTTTCTTCATTCTTCATTCCAATGCCTCCCTCCCGATTTTTGGAACTCCCCCCTACTGTCAAAGCGTTTCGCAACCGAACACTCCTGAGTTCTTCCAAAAAATCACACAACATTGAGATTCCGGTTTCGTGAGGCAGAAAAATTTATGACAGATACTCCGCAGGTCCCTTCCTATGGTGTGCCTGGCGCTCCAGGCCCAAACGTCACCGCTCCAGCCGTCGAACCACCCAAAATGACGACCTGGCAACGGTTAGCGAACATTTTTCTTTCACCGGGTGAAGTCTTTGAGGACATCAACCGCAAACCTGATTTTATCCTGCCGCTGATTTTGACCACCATGCTCTCGCTTGGCTTTTATACAATTGTCAACTGGCAACTCAAGCTGGACCCGTATGAAGTGGCCAAAGCTGGGGTTGAAAAACAGCTTGAAGCGCAAGGCAAGCGAATGCGTGACCTGAGCGAGAATGAACGCCAGGCGTATGAGCAAGGAATTGAATGGAGCGTCAAATTCCAGAAGTATGCTCTGGTGCTGGTATTGGTCATTATTCCGCTCGGTGTTACTTTCTTTGCTGGAGTTTATTACATTGGTTCTTTGCTGATACGCGGACAGACTTCGTTTGTAAAGGTTTTGTCTGTCATTTCCTACGCAACCTTTGTGACAGACCTGGTGAAAGGATTGCTGACGGTTTTGATTGTAGCCATTCGCCCGCCAGATATGGATGCGATTTTGCAGCAGAACCTTGTCGCCAGCAACCTGACCATTCTGGCATCACGCGGCACTCCCCAGTGGCTGTTTACCCTGTTTCAGCAGCTCGACTTTTTTACCATCTGGTTTATCTCGTTGATCACAATTGGGTTGGCGGCAATTTGCTATAAGAAGAAACCGCTCCAGATTGCGTGGCTGCCATTTGGGTTATGGGTGATATGGATTGTTGTGCGCGTTGCGCTGGCGTTCATCTTCACCGGCGGGAAATAAAAACACTTGCCTGAACGAATGTTCCTCGCTAGGATGCCTGCTTGCCAGTCAAGCAGGCATTTTGCATTGTGGCGTTGATTGGTTGCTTCCCAGCCTGGGCCTTTAGCTCAACGGTCAGAGCAGCGGACTCATAATCCGTTGGTTGTAGGTTCGAATCCTACAAGGCCCACCTTTAGAATCAATTAGTTACCACCAAATCTCTTTTTATTTGTATTACTCTACACAGGTTTATACACAGAAACACTGTGAGCTTATCGGGTTCCGTTGGTTGATGGTTGGCTCTGTGGAAGCTAAGACCCAGATACAACAGGCATTGGTATTGAGGTTGATTTTCAGCAACTGTATCCATAATCTTTACAACCAAACTACGGTAGATTAAAGTTAAGTTCTATGCGGAAAACAAACCTCAAATCAGCTACGCTCTACCTGACTGAATCAGAACTCGCTGGATTGAAACGTGAGGCCAGTGATCACGGGGTCACGCTGTCGTATTTTCTGCGGGCACTGATTGACCAGTACACGCCCTATCAGTTACCCCCGCTCAACCGTCAGGGCGCACCGTTTGAAAACATCAACCGAAAAGGCAAAACCAATGAACACCAAACCCACGATTGAAACAATTCTGCTGCTCCTGCAAGAGTTCCGCGCTGAAACCAATACCCGGTTTGACCGGCTGGAACAACGGTTGAACGACATGCAGGCTGAACTTACACGCGTCAACCGCAAGATTGCAGTCCTCAGTGACGACACGGTTGGACTTCGTGCGGACGTGGCTGAACTTCGAGATCAACAGGAAAAACTGACGGTTGCGGTGAACTCGCTCTTGCCCACCAAAATCCTGTGACATGGTTTTGCAATACAGATTTTCTTTCCTATTGCCTGTGCTTGAAAAATCCAGCCTTTGTTGACAGCCAATCAGTTTGCTAATCAAAAAGTGAACCCTGGCCAAAAAGTTGATCCAGTGTCTGATTGCTGTGCTCGATGCCCCCGCCACATCTTTCACTCGCCCATAATGCCAGCGCCGTTGCCAGTACCAGGTCATCGTGCTGGCCTTAGCAATAGTAAGCATCAAAAAACAGATTAAAGAACGGACTCATAATCCGTTGGTTGTAGGTTCGAATCCTACAAGGCCCACTTGATATAATTTCTTATTCCAATCACTTGCACTATTTCTGATTTGCCTTCGGTATGCTGCGGAAACCTGCACGCGCATTTATTTGCCTCCCCGTTTTTGTGAGAAACAAATAGAAAAGGATTACATTCTATCCATCAACCAGTGCCGTTTGGTTGTCCAGCCCAGAAACCGATGGGCCGGGTTTAAAAGATCTTGTCTGGAGTGAGCTTCGGGTTCTGATGTTTGGATTGCCAGTGCCAGTCCATCCAGGGTTGGTTTGAAACACGTCTGGAGTGTTTTACCGAAAATTTCCAGATATTTTTAACCGCAAAGCATACCAAATACGCGAAATACACGAAAGAATCAAACACATCCTAAAAATCAATCTATGTTGAATACACATTGAGCGCGGTTGAAGACGAAGGTGGCATATGCTTGTTTTGAACAAAGAACGGCTGATTTTCTCGTCTCAAAAAACAGCCGGTTGACCATCCTGTTGTGCTATGCCACATTTGTCAAGCACCTGCTCGATACTCAGGCAGGTCCATTCCAGCATCTTCAGGCACAGCATCCACCTATTCCAGGGAAACACACGACGGCACATTTTGAGCAGACCTGGAGGAAGAACCATGGCGATGATTCGGTTCTGGTTGATCGGGGTCCTGACCGTGCTGACAGTGGTTGGGGCTGGTTCAACGGCAGCCGCCAGAATCCCAAAACTGGCACCGCCACCAGCACCTGATGCCCCAAACTGGTTTCCCGAAGGTCGTACCCGGTTTCAGGTCTATACTGAAAAAGAAGGCTTACCCCAACAAATCGTCGGTTGTATGGCTTTTGATGCCAGCGGGTATCTCTGGGTCGGAACCGGGAGCACCCTTGTTTGTTACAATGGTCACAAATGGTCGAAGGTGAATTTCCCCCCGCATCTCAACCTGTCGTTTGTTCGGGAAATGCTCCCGAGTGCCGATGGCAGTCTCTGGCTTGGCCTGCAGGACCAGGGTGTTTTTCGATACCAGGCCGGGCAATGGACGGCATTCACCACGGCCAATTCCGGTATTGCCACAAATCGAGTGCGCCATCTGCTTGAAACCAAAGATCCTGCCGGCACTCTGACCCTGTGGATTGCCACCAATGGCGGCGGCGTCAGTTGCTACCGGGCCGGAAAATGGACGACGTTCAACACCACCAACTCCGGATTACCTGATGATTGGGTGCGGAGCCTGGCTGAAACGCGGGATTCGGCGGGGAATTCGATTCTTTGGATTGGAACGGCGAGCGGGCTGGCACGCTATGCCGACGGACAATGGACGACGTTGAATCGCTCGAATTCCAGCTTGCCGGATACTCAGGTGTGGGGACTGCTCGGAACTCGAAATGCGGCGGGTCAACCGGTTTTGTGGGTCGGAATGGATAGCGGCGGACTGGTGCGGCTCGAAGGTGATCGCTGGACCATTTTTACTGCGTCTGACTGCCAGATCTTGAAAAATCAGATTTTTAAGGTGGTGGAAAGTCATGATTTTACCGGGAATCCGGTGCTCTGGGTTGGCACCAGCGGCGGGCTGGCGCGCTACGCGGACGGACGCTGGACCACGTTTACCACCGCGAATTCAAATTTGCCCAATGACGAAGTATGGAATTTGCTTGAACGGCGTGAGCCGTCGGGGGGGTCTACATTGTGGATTGGCACTGGGAGCGGGCTGGCTCGCTACACAACCGGCCAGTGGACGGCCTTTACCACTTCAAACACCGGCTTGCCCAATAATCAGGTTTGGGATGTGCTGGTCAGTCAGAGCCAGCCTGGTCCGCCAGTCATTTGGGTTGGCACCAATGGCGGTTTGGCCAGATTCCAGGCTGGGGAATGGAAGACGTTCACCACGACAAATTCAGGTCTGGCGGCCAACCAGGTCTGGCGGCTGCTGGAAGTGCGCGACCCGGACGGTCAACCTGTGCTCTGGATCGGAACCAACCGGGGGCTGGTTCGCTTCAAAGCCGGCGAGTGGACGACATTCACCACGTTCAATTCGGGATTGCCCAATAACCAGGTGGGATGTTTGCTGGAAACCCGTGATGTGACCGGGCAGCCGGTACTGTGGGCTGGTACCAATGGCGGATTGGCCCGGTATGTGGATGGTAACTGGAGCATCTTCAACAAATCCAATTCACCATTGCCGGATGACTGGATTCTATCGCTTTTGGAAGGCCACGACACAGATGGTCAATCTGTCCTTTGGATTGCGACAAATGGCGGGTTGATCCGTTACAAACATGGTGACTGGTTGGTTTTGACCAAAACTAACTCTGGCTTGCCCGATAATGGTGTTCGAGGTTTGTTGGAAACCCGCTCTGATACGGCGCCGCCGGTCTTATGGGTTGGCACCAGCGAAGGACTTTCCCGATATTCAACCACCGGTCAGTGGCTTCCCATGCCGGAAGGTGTGACCAGGGAGCTGTCAAATCGTGGGGTAGGGCATTTGTGTCAGGATCTGAACGGGCGATTTTACCTTTTGAACAGTGGCGGAATCACCCGGTTGAGCCCTCGCATCCCAACGCCTGAAAATCCAGACGAATTTGAGGTGTACACGTTCACCACAGACGATGGGCTTCCTCACGATGGCTGTAATCAGACATCCTTTTGTGATAACCGGGGGCGGATTTGGGTTGGCACCGTTGGTGGTTTTGCGGTCTTTGATCCGACACTGTGGGCGGAAGACCGCACCCCAAAGCCACTGTATCTGGAGCACACCTGGGTCAATGAACAGGAACGACCGCTGACCAGCCAGCAGGTTTCATTGTCATATCAGGAAAATAATCTGACGTTTGAATATGCTTTGCTCAGCTATTTCAAAGAACGGTTGACGCGGTATCAAACGCAACTGGTTGGGTATGACAGGCATGCCTCAGACTGGACCGAAGAATCCCGACGCAACTACACAAATTTACCCGTCGGTGATTACACGTTTCAGGTATGGGGGAAAGATCACGCTGGCAATGTGAGTGGACCGGTACAGGTTGTTTTTCGGATTCAACCTGCCCCCTGGCATACGTGGTGGGCCTATCTGGCTTATGCCCTGATTGCGACGGGCAGCGTGTATGGCGGTGTTCGGATTCGCCTGAGGACACTCCGGCAACGCACTGAATTGCTGGAAACAAAAGTCCAGGAGCGGACGGAAGAACTGGCCCAAACCGTTGAACAGCTTCGACTTTCTGAATATTCAGCCCATGAATCAGAGCAAAAAGCAATTGGGCTGGCCGCAAAGGCCCAGGAAGCCAATCTGGCCAAGAGCGTGTTTCTTTCAAACATGAGCCACGAGTTGCGAACGCCGCTCAATGCCATTCTTGGATTTGCCCAGTTGCTGGAACATGACCGCCGGATACTGCCCGAACACCGTGAATATCTGGACATGATCCATCGCAGCGGTGAACATTTGCTGGGTCTGATCAATGATGTGCTTTCGATTTCAAAAATCGAAGCCGGGAAAATTACCCTCAATGAACAGGTGTTTAACTTACCTAACCTGCTGCGCAATCTGGAAGAAATGACCCGGATTCGAGCCCAGGCCAAGGGGCTTACACTCACGTTTTCAGGTATTTCCGAACTTCCGCATTTTGTGCGCGGAGATGATGGGAAAGTCCGCCAAATCCTGCTGAACCTGCTCAGCAATGCCGTCAAGTTTACCAGTCAGGGCCGGATCACATTGCGGGCCAGGTGGCACGACGACGAAGCCTGCTTTGAAGTCGAAGACACCGGCTTTGGCATTTCCCAGGAAGAACAGAGCACCTTGTTTGAGGCATTTGTACAAACCCAAAGCGGGCGGCGAACGACAGAAGGAACCGGGCTCGGGCTGGCCTTGAGCCGCAATTTTGCCCGCTTGATGGGCGGAGACATTACCGTTCAGAGCGAACTGGGCAAAGGTTCAGCCTTTCGGTTGACGCTCCGGTTGCCATTGGCACCGAGCGAGCCTGTCTTGCTCAAACCCATGCGGCGCGTCGTTGGGCTTGAGCCGGGGCAATCGCCCATCCGGTTGCTGGTCGTGGATGATCTGGCAGAAAACCGAATGGTCCTGACCGCTTTGTTGACCAGCGTCGGGTTTGAAGTCCGCGAAGCCGTCAATGGCGAAGAGGCCATTGCCGTGTGGGAAAGCTGGCAACCCCATTTGATCTGGATGGATATGCGTATGCCGGTGATGGATGGAAAGACCGCCACCGCCATCATCAAACAAAAAGCCGGAGAACGGCGACACTCCACCCTCACTGACTCCAGGATTTCAGATACTGAACCCCAAACCCTGAATCCTGAATCCCAAACCCCATTTATCATTGCCCTCACCGCCAGCGCTTTTGAACACGACAAGGCTTCAATCCTGGCGCTTGGATGTGATGATTTTGTGGCCAAGCCATTTCAGGCCCAGGTGATTTTCGACACCGTGAGTCACTTTTTAGGGGTGCGACTGGTATCTGAAGAGGTGGCGCCATTCCAGTCTGAGCAGGCGACCACATCCATTGTGACGGCTGAACGCATGAGGCTCCTTCCGGCCACAATCATTGAGCGATTGAGTTATGCCATCCTCACTGGTGACCAGGACACGGCAGATGACGTTGTGAACGATATTACCTGTCTTGACGAACCACTTGGCCAGGAGCTGAAAAAAATGATGAAGTTGTATCAGTTTGACGAACTGCAGGAAGTCATTGACCACATCCCGGTTACGAAGAGCCATATGAGTCAGTAATCAGTCGTCAGTCGTCAGTAATGTCAGTTAATGGCTAAGTACAAGTCCCCAGAAAAGGGGGGTGAAATTCGACCACCCGTTGGGAGAAAAGTTGGTTTTCGCCCGGATGGGCGCTGGAAAATAGCTGGTGGCAAGTGGCGCTTTGGACAGGCGGCCACCGGAAGGCGTCGCCATCACGGGCTCGCACCCGGATAAAACATCAGGGCTCGATCTGGACAAGGGGACAAGAAGACAAGGAGACAAACTCACATGGTCGTCTTTCCCCGCGCCCAATCGGAGGTGATCAAGATTTCGCCAAGCTTCGCCTGATGGCATAAGCGCCACGATAAGGAAAAGTGAGCCTGTTTGAGACAAGGGGCTGGGAGACAGGGGACAAGGAATTCATTGCACCGGCGGTGTGAGCCTCAATGATGTCCGGTTGGGAGCGGGGAAAGAGTTGTGTCTCCTTGTCTCCTTGTCCCCCGTGTCCCCTGGTCCAGATCGGGTTTATCTCGCTTATCCTGGCACTCATGACCCGATACCCTGAACCCTGATTGGTCTACCCATTCTGTGCACGAATATTTTTTGAAAAGCGCGGCCCCGATCAGAAGATTTCTTCGCATTAGAGTATAGCGAGAGCTTTTTCCTGCCCATTTGGCTCTGGCTCAAATGCACCCGTTGAACACTTGAAAGCAGAAGGTAATGCCTCTTTACCTGCTTGCAAGTGAAGTGAAGAAAGATCTTCGGCGCCAGTGTGCCTGACATTCCGTCAGTATCAAGCTGACCAGGGAAGGATTATTATGACCAATACACAGATGACAGAAATTACCCTCACGGTAACCGGGTTATGCCCCATGATTTTTGACAGTGATAATGAGCGAGCTGCTTTTGGAATATTTCACGATAGTGATCACCAGACCGTTCTCAAGGTTGACGATGTAGATTGGAGCCAGTCTTTCAATGGAATGACGTCGTTGACGGTCCATCGAGCACTGGGGTCACAACGCCAAAACCAAATTGTCCGAAAAGCAGATAATGTCGTGACGGACCCAAGCCAGGTTCCAGCAGGTGATTTGAGTTTCAGTCACGTGGTGGACATCCAGAAAGATTTGTACGGCGGGCTCCATTTGCCGATGCAAACAGGTTTACTCAAGGCCCGGCTGGTTTTAAATGATGGAGAATTTTCCGTCTCAAAACTCTTTAACGGTGGTGCCCCTGGGGCTCCCCCAAGAAAAGTATGGTTTGTACCTGAGACCAATCTGAGCAAAGTGGTATATGAAAATTATGTCGCCGAAGAACTCACGGTCCGAATCTATCTGGAAAAAGATGATTTTGCCTTTCTCGCCTTCGACAATGGCGATTTTGTATACCTCTACGGTGACCAGAATCATTCAATTGTAATGAGCAATATGTGTGATCCTGCTGTCATTGCGTCCGGCCAGGATGACTTTATCTTGCAGTACAAACTCTATCGGATGGGAGATCATCCTCGGGTAATTCCGCAATATGATCCTCCAGGAACGATGGCGCCCAGACAGGGAACGTCAATGTGCATCGGTGGTTCAAATTGTATTCCGCCGGGGTCGTGTACTTAGTCTCGTTTGTATTTTTCCAGGGCCATTTCAATGGTTTTGGGACGTAATTTTTCTGGAAGCGACGGCGAAACGGGCAGCAGTTGCAAAAACCTGGTGATCGTCTCGGTTGCGCGG
This sequence comes from uncultured Clostridia bacterium, assembly GCA_964639175.1. GTDB lineage: Bacteria > Acidobacteriota > Blastocatellia > Chloracidobacteriales > Chloracidobacteriaceae > JACQXX01. The sequence goes on along the minus strand of CAZXCE010000067.1, from coordinate 12,192 downwards.
GTTGGATCATTGAGCCGGGTATAGGCCAGGGCCAGGACCTGAAGTGTTGCCAGATCGGTTTCCTGGGTTTGCCCGTTTGCCCGGCGGGCATACTCAATTGCCAGTGCCGGGTTCCGGAGTTCCACTGGTTCGCAGGTCAGGAGCAGCCAGGCATACTCGGTCAATTCCCAGGAGGTTGCGCGGGCTTGTTCAACCTGAGCTTTGCGTGTGTTGAGACGCGCAAGGGTCATTTGCCGGGCTTCTGCTGGCTGCCCGGCCCGGACTAAAACGGCGGTGAGTTGATTGAGAAGCTGGGAACACTGGCGGCCAAGCACCGCATTTGATGGGCTGGTCGCCAGTGTTGCTTCCCCAAGTTCCAGGGCCTGTCGGAAATGAGACAGCGCTTTTTCAGTGTCGGCAGTTTGGGAATACACTTTTCCAAGTGCCTGGTGCAGGCTCACCAGAAACTGACGGTATTCAGCATTTGTTGGATCAGTACTCAAGAGCACTTCCCGGAGTAAGCGTGCCGCCTGATATCTCTTGAGGGCGCTGGTTGGATTTCCAGCCACAAGGTCAATATCTCCGAGCCAGTGATTGGTCAAGGAGAGCTGAGAGCGAATCTCCACATTTTTAGGGTCGGTATCCGCCAGTTTTTCACATAAGTCCAGCGCTTTTTGAGCGGTTTGAAGCGCTTCCTTGGGGTGGCCGGTTTTGGCCAGCAGCTTGCTGACATGAATCAAGCTTGACGCCACATCATGCTGGATTCTGGCGGTGGTGTGGTCAGTGGTTGAAAGTTCCTCCACGATGGCCTGCACTTTTTGGTGTGCGCTCAAGGCTTCCTGATAGATGGCCTGGACTTCAGGCAGCTCCCCAACCCGGCTGGCCGTCAGGTCGGCAATGGCTTCGAGTGTATTGCCAATGCGATAATAGCTCACTGCCTGAGCGCGTTTGATCGGTTCCTGGGGAAGTGTGGAAGTGAGCAATGATTCACGGATAGAGAGTGCCCGCTGGTATTTGTCGAGCGCCCCGATCAAATCTCCGGTTGTGGTCAACGTATCACCAAGTTTGGTAAAGCACATCGCGAGATGTTTTTGATACTCTCCGTTTAAAGGGGCCGCTGCAAGCAGTGTTTTTTGCAGATCGAACGCCTGGGTGTAATGTTGAATTGCCCCGGCTGTGTCTCCGGTTCTGGCCAGAATGTCTCCGACACGTTCAGTTCCAATGCTCAAATCAAATGCAAACTGCTGGTTTTGCGGATTGTCCTGGGTCAGTTTTTCAAATATTTCCAGTGATTTGCGATAACTTTGTACGGCTCCAGCCGTGTCTCCGAGATTTGGTGCATATGGACGGCCCTGGATATCACCAACTTTTTGATAGGCCGTTGCCAGATCATATTGTAACAATTGATCACCGCTTGCTTCAGTGGCGAGATTATCCAGATATTCCAGACCCTGTTTGACCAGTAATTCGCGGGCTGGGGTCGAGCCCTGCAGGTTTTCAATTTTATCGTGAAAATCAAAGATGAAGGCACGGGCCAGTTTTCGCAGTTCGTTAAACCGGCGTTCGGATTTGGCACGCTCTGCCTGTGCCACACGTGCCTGCCAGGTGGTGGTAATGATCCCGCCAAGGAGTGTGATGATCAGTGCCGCCGCGACCCCAACACCAAGTTTGTTGCGCTGGATGAATTTCCCGGCGCGATAGCCAAAGGTATCCTGCCGGGCACTGACCGGGAGACCTTCCAGATGGCGGCGGATGTCCTCTGAAAACTGCTCAACCGAACTATAGCGCCGGCGCGGGTCTTTGCGCAGAGCCATCAAAACAATATTGTCCAAATCGCCGGCCAATCGCCGACGGAGCCTGTCTGGGGTGCCTTCGCGCACAATGCTGGCTGCTTCGGTCGCCTGAAGACTGGCCGCTTTGGGAAATATTTTTGGACGACGGTTGATCAGCGTACTTGGTCGCTCCGGTTTTTGGGTGCAAATAACCTTGAGCGCTTCATCTGGATTACTGGGGCTCAGATGATAGGGAAGCTGGCCGGTTAACAATTCATAGAGCAAGATTCCCAGGCAGTAGACATCAGTGGCCGTGGTGACGGCTTCACCCCGAATTTGCTCTGGGCTGGCATAGGCTGGGGTCATCGGACGTTGACCGGGCTGGGTCAAATCAACCTGGGTCAGGTCTTCCTGAGTGGTTTCGTCAGATTTGATGACTTTTGCAATGCCAAAGTCGAGCAGTTTTGCGGTACCATCGGTGGTCACCAGGATATTCCCTGGTTTGAGGTCCCGATGAACCACCAGATTTTGATGGGCATACTGAATGGCTGAACAGACAGTGCGAAACAGTTTGAGTCGTTCGGTAATCGAAAGCCGGCGGGTGTCACAGTAGGTATGGATTGGCTGCCCATCAATGTATTCCATCACAAAGTAGGGCAACCCGTCCGATGTTGTTCCGCCATCAAGCAACCGGGCAATGTGTGGATGGTCCAGTCCGGCCAGAATCCGGCGCTCGCGGTAAAAGCGACTCAGAATGGAATCTGTATCCATCCCACGCTTTAAAATCTTAATGGCGACTGGTTTGTAATGATCGTCAGTCCGAGTCGCCTGGTAAACAACCCCCATTCCTCCGCGACCGATTTCCTTGACAAGGCGATAGATCCCAATATCTCGTCCAATCATGCTTTTTGCTTCCTGCTCAAGCATGCTGGTTGAGACAAATTTCATCCCAGCCTCGAGTGCTGGGGGATCAATCAGGTCATTGGGTTCTTCGTGGCGGGCCAGGAGTTGCTCAACCTGGGCCAGCAGGTCCTGGTCATCACCGCAGGCCTGAGCCAGGAATGACGCCCGCCCTTCGGGTGGCTGGTCAAGGGCAGCTTGAAAGACATCTGTTAGTTTCTGGTAGCGTTCAGGCGTCATGACTCAATTCATTCAGCAGCCAGGCTCGGGCCATGCTCCACTCGCGTTTGACTGTTCGTGATGAAATATTGAGGGTCTCGGCGATTTCTTCAACCGTCAGGCCGCCAAAAAAGCGCAATTCAACAATCTGGCCTTGTTGTGGGGAAAGTCTGGTGAGATGGGTGAGTGCATCATTGAGGGCTACAAATTGCGGCGCCCAATCCACGGCTACAAAGGCCGCTTCTTCCAGCGAGAGTCGCATATCTTTTCGAAATCGTTTCGTTGCCGATTGGATCCGCGCATAGTCAACCAGGATATGACGCATGACCTGGGAGGCGAGAACCAGGAAATGAGCCCGATTTTTCAAATTGACTTTTTCCCAGCCGACAAGCCGTACATAGGCTTCATTGATCAGGGCCGTGGTTTGCAAGGTGTGATCAGGGCGCTCCTGACGCAAGTAGCTGTGCGCCAGGCGATGGAGTTCGTCATAAACCAGGGGCAGGAGTTGATCGAGGGCTTGTTGGTTTCCATTTCCCCAATCCACCAAAAGCTCTGTCAGATGTGTTGGCGATGCGGCGCTCATATTCTTTTCGCTCCTTGTCTGAATTCCTTCCCAAAATTTTTTCTGAATGATGGCCCCATACCAGTCCACTTCTTCGCTTTAGAAGAGTAGAGGGGGGCCTTTACAGCATAATCTTCATTTCCAGGATGTGCCGTTAAGGGTTGCCTTCATGCCATATCGTACCCAAGACGACTGAGAGTCGTATTCCTAAATTTTCCTAAAACTGTCGTGACAATTTTCTCACTCCAAGGGATGGTTCTCATCAATGTCTCGTGCGGTGATGCCCCAGAGGTTTCAAACGGAGAGAATGAAATAAAGGTGTTTTGGATAGGCACTAGCATATCCAGTTAAGCCCTGGAAGTGAAGTCAAAAAGAAGATTTCTCCAGTGAGGAGGTTCTGTTGAACGTGACCAGGTACTGCCTGAACCACTTCAGTAACCACATTGACCTGATCATCATTATGACAACCCTGTGATTTTACAGGAGTTGATTATTACAATTCTTTGAGGTTCTAGCAGTTGCATTCATTTGAGTGAACTGTGTACATACCAGGAATTGCTGGTTGACCTCAGTGTTTCCAATAAGGTCATACCCCAATGCAAAAACACAGCCTGATGAGTGGCATTGACGCTTTTGGTGATTCACCAGTCACCGGACGCTACTTCCTGGTCTTTCCCCACGATTTACAAACCACTGGAACCCGGTTTTTAGCGACAAATGCCGGGTTGAAGGTGGCCCGCACCGATGATTTTGATTCGGCTGCACTTCGGGTGGGGGAGCTTGGTGATGCCGAAGCCCTGGTCTATCACAATCTCGGGGTGGCACTGATTTCAGTGGATCCAGATCAACTCCAGTGGCTGAGCACTGTACAGTCACTGGACTTCCCAGAGTTTCACCCCGAGTCGGAACGAATCATTTCATTGATCAATCCGATCCAGATGCAATCTGATCTGGACACATCGCCCAAAGCTGAGGTGCTGACACCTGAAACCTGGGGGCTCCGGGTAACCCGGGCTGTTCAGTCCACGAAAAGCGGTCACCAGGTCAAAGTTGCGATTCTGGATAGCGGTTTTGATATGACGCATCCTGACTTTATCAATCGAAACATCGCCGGAAACGCCCATTCATTTGTTCCAGATCAGACAGCCCAGGACCGGATTGGGCATGGAACACATTGTACTGGAACGGCCTGTGGCCCGCTGCATCCAGGTCGGCATCCACGGTATGGGATTGCCCACAATGCCGAAATCTATGTTGGCAAGATCATTGATGATGCCGGCAAGGGGACAGACTGCTGGTTGCTGGCTGGCATCAACTGGGCGATTGAAAACCGATGCCAGGTTGTCTCAATGTCACTTGGGACACTGGTCAAAAAAGAAGCGTCTTTTTCACCAGTATTTGAAGCGGCGGCGAGTCGCGCCCTGCAAGCTGGAACGTTGCTGATTGCGGCGGCTGGAAATGACAGTCGTCGGTCATCTGATATTTTCAACCCGGTGGCCCATCCAGCCAATTGCCCATCAATTATGGCGGTTGCTTCGGTGGACACACAGTTGCGGGTTGCGCTCAATTCAAATCAGGAGTTCAATTCAGACGGAGGGCAGGTTGATATTGCCGCGCCCGGAGTGTCGATTCATTCAAGCTGGCTAGAGCCAGATCGGTACCTGTCTCGGAACGGCACGAGTATGGCAACCCCGCACGTCGCCGGGATTGCCGCCCTCCATCTCGAAGCCAATCCGAACGTTGTTGGATTGGGGTTGTGGGCGCGGTTGATGCAAACGGCTCAGCGACTTCCACTGTCATCAAAAGATGTTGGGAGTGGATTGGTGCAGGCTCCGTAAAAGAGGATGTGATTGAGATGCCAACTCCCTGTGATCAGACAAATGTGGTGATTGTGGTCAATGACGAACATCGTGAGGCACTGGCTCAGGTTGTCGAAGAGTTGCAATGTGCCGCCTTTCTGTCGAGCAGGTGATGGAAAATATTGGCACCATTGCCGGTTCGGTTGAGATGAAAGATTTTTCGGCACTCTGCCAGGTGAAAGGCATCGCCCACGTTGAGCCAGCCCGGGAATGCCAGTTGTTGCCGCCGACTGAAAACGCCTGATTGCCTGCCTTGCACCAGAAATGTAAAACTCCCGCTCGCCAGAAAATGTGCCTCAACTGGTCTGGAGATTTTTCACCCGTGGCTTTTGTTGACCGCCTCAAATCACTTTGGAATCGTCGTGCCATTGAACGGGCGCACCAGATTGCCTTTACCAACTTTGTTCTGGCTGAACTTCGGGTACCGCTCAAGGCGGAATATGAAGTTATTCCAGCTTCACCAGTTGGCCAAGTTATCAATAGCGCAGGATTTATTGGAAAATCCGATTTATGGTTTATCCGTTTCCATTCTGTGAACGTGGCATTGATCAACTTTCAGTTCAAATTCCAAACCTTCCCAATTTATCTCGATATTCCAAGTCTTTCTCATGAGTCCAACGAGGTGACGGACACACTGGAATTGACCGAAACAAAGTACGAGGCCTTTTTACAAACTGCAGATCCAGCCTATCTCCATCAGGTTCGGAGAATCGTTTTCGATGTGTGGTTTACGGCTGAAAAACATAAGCAAAATCTGATAGTTGAAGAAATTGTATTCCAATTGACTGCTACAGTTGGTGGTTCATCCTGGATTGATCGTGACATACTGTATTTTGATTCAATGGGCCAGTGGCTGGGAGGCGGCGAAATCGTATTTCCAGAATCGGTTCCCGAAGCTGCAATTATCGAACGTTTCCGAAAGATTGCGCCAAAATTCACTGGCCCACTGGCCGGGCAAGTGGTTGGTGTTTCGAATCACTCACGAAAAGAAATTGACCTGCCAGGCGTGTGTGCGATGAAGCTGCTGGCCCGGCAGTTTTGATGAATGGTTCGAATCTCAAAAAGTCAGGTTTTGAAGTGATTTGGTGAACTTTAGTTAGCTTTTTGCCGTTTTGGGCGACAATTCCAGGCCCACCTCTGAGTTTTCACCAAAAATCAATCCCACACTATGCTTCGATATTCACCTGGTTTGGCCATATTGTGCCTGCTGGTGAGTTTTCTGTCTGTTCAGGCTGGCGAATCCGCCATGTTTCAGGCAAATCTCAACCACACAGGCGTTTACTCCACCAAAGCTGCGGCCCAGTTTACGGGCATCAAATGGAAGTTTGTTACAAATGGTCCGGTGCGGTCCTCTCCGACGCTGTTTGACGGCGTTGTGTATTTCGGCAGCAGCGATCAGTTTTGTTATGCCGTCCAGTCACAAACCGGACGTCAGGTCTGGAAGTTTCAGGCCGGTGGCGCGGTTCATTCGGCCCCAGCCTGCACCACAACGGATGTCTACTTCACCGATTCAAAAGGCACGCTTTATGATCTGAGTCGGGCGGACGGCAAGCTGAAATGGAAGCTTGAAACGGCAAATCATCCGTACCTCGGCGGCTGGGATTACATTTTGTCATCTCCGATTGTTACAAATACACTGGTGTATTTCGGCAGCGGTGACGGGTATCTCTATGCGGTTGAAAAGACCTCGGGGAAACAAAAGTGGCGGTTTCAGACGGGCGAAGTGATCCGTTCGACACCGGCGGTGGCGGATGGGCTGCTCTACATTGGCGGATTCGACGGAAAACTTTCGGCGCTGGATGCCGAAACCGGGCAGGTTCGCTGGGAATTTAAAACCGTCGGCAATCAGTTTTTTCCGAAGGGCGAAATCCAGGGGTCACCCGCGATTGTGGATCACATCGTGTGTTTTGGCAGTCGTGACTATCATTTATATGCACTGGATGCCAAAACTGGAAAAGAGTTGTGGAAAGTGTTGCACGAGAATTCGTGGGTGATTACAACACCGGTTATTCACAATGGAATTGTCTATGCTGGCAGTTCGGACGGAAAATTTGTCCAGGCGATTGACCTCAAAACCGGCGTGGAGAAATGGCGGGTGGCGACAACTTCAAATGTGCTGGCTTCGCCGGCCCTGGCCGGAGACGTGGTGTATTTTTCCCAGATGGACGGCGTGTTCCTGGCGCTGGATGCGGCCACGGGGAAAGAGAAATGGAAGTTTACGGCGACTGATCCAATTTTTTCTTCACCAGTTGTCGCCGACAGCGTGGTCTATGTCGGATGTGATGACGGAGGACTCTACGCTCTGTCCGGCGAACCAGCAGACACGTTCCAGCCAGCCGTGTGGAAAGCGGTCTTTTGGGATGAAAAAGTCGTCTACCACTGGTTTGAACATCACGTCCCGGTGCGTGACCATTTTGTGAAGGCCGGCTACACGCAAATTGATTCTATCGGTCTGTATCGGTTTATGAATCGGCGAATCAAAGACAAAACCCCGAGCGTGATTGTCTTTGCGATGGATTGTGTTCCAGGTTTTCTGGCATCGGAAATTTCTGAGAAAGCGTTGCTGCGCCAGTATCTGAATGCTGGCGGGAAAATTGTCTGGCTCGGAGAGCCTCCGCTGGCAGTGATCAAAGATGAAAACACCGGTTTGCCCTATAACTTCAACCCTGAGCGAACGACGAAAGTGCTTGGATTCAATGACAAGGATGCCGATTCCGGGTTTTACGCCATGAGGGCGACACCCGAAGGGAAAAAATGGGGCATGCCTGATTCCTGGGTTGGCTCCTGGCCGATTGATCCGAAGGAAGTCACCACAATTCTCGGCACGGATGAATTTGGCCGCCCAATGGCCTGGGTCAAGAACTACGGCGGACCCGAAGGCACGGGCTTTGTCCGACTATGGGGCCGCCAGAGGGCAATTGATAATCTAGGAGCAATTCAGGCGATTGCCGAGTATGGATTACGGTAAGAGCAAAAGAGTGAATAGCCAGGGAGTGAAGGGCAAAGGTTTGCTATTTGCTCAAAATTTTGAATAGTTTTTGAGAAATGATAGCGATTGATCCCCGAAGGGGATACCTGTCTCAGCCGTGGGTCAGCGTTAGCGCCACCCACGGCATGTGCCATTTTCCCCGATCCCAACCCGGAACGGGTTAATTGCCGACCTGGGGCCACCCATCAAAATGAACCTTTTCACTTTACATCACCGGGTTTCGAACGGAGCGATGGTGGGGATATGTTTCCGTGGGTGGCGCTGACGCTGACCCACGGCTTTTGAGAGGTATCCCGTGCCAGGATGCGCAACCAGGTTGAACGTTTCGGCAGCATCCCAAATTTGAGCAAACAGCAAAGCCTTGTCGTTCACTCTTTCGCTCTTGTGCTCTTCGTCGCGTCTGTGTGTCATCTGTCGCAAAAGAATTGAATAAGCTCAATTTTCGCATAGCGTTAACCTCGTCAAAAAGCTTGTCGGGTCACGATGGAGGTTGCTATGCGGAAGTCACGAGTAAACAGGTTAGTGAGTGTCGGTTTGTTCATTGTGAGCGCTGTGTGCGTCACCACACAGCTTCAATTCAAATCGGTGAGTGCCGAAAAACAGTTCACCGAACCAGACCCTGCTCAGGTCATTCGGGCGATCCCTGCGCCAGATGCAGAAGAGCCGTCACTTTTGCTGGCAATCCAGGATGAACTGACCTTTGATACAAACCGATTGACCGTGGACGCAAATGCCACCTTTGGTCAGGAAGCCAAACTGATTGCGCCGGATGGTGCCGGGGGAGATGAATTCGGATCTACGGTGGCAATCAGTGGGAACACCGCAGTTGTCGGCTCCTCGTTTGCCGATGTTGATGGCAAGGCGGATCAGGGCGTCGCCTATGTGTTTGTTCGGAGCGGTTCTGTGTGGTCACTACAGCAAAAGCTAATTGCCAGCGATGGGTTGGCCGGCGACCGGTTTGGATTTTCAGTCGCGATTGAGGGCAATACCCTGATTGTTGGCGCCGTGGTTGATGATGAACCGACTTTTGGTGAAGGATCAGCCTACATTTTTGTTCGTTCAGGAACAACCTGGACTGAGCAGGCCAAGCTGGTGGCGAGTGACCGCGAAGCCGCCGACCAGTTTGGGCAATCGGTCGCAATCAGTGGCAACACCGTGGTGATTGGAGCACTGCGCGATAATGGACCTGAAACCGGAGACCAGGGTTCGGCTTATGTGTTTGTTCGTTCAGGGATAACCTGGACCGAACAGGCCAAACTGGTTGCCAGTGATGGCGACAACAATGACCTGATGGGAGCTTCTATCGGAATCAGCGGCAATACCGTTGTTGTTTCAGCCACGCGCAAAGAGGCGGCCTATGTGTATGTCCGCAGTGGAACAACCTGGAGCCAGCAACAGAAATTGACCGCCAGCGACGCCATGGCGGTTGATTTTTTTGCGACCTCGGTTGCCATTGATGGCGAGCGAATTGTCGTTGGTGCCTCACAGGATGATGAATCAGGCGGAATTGACCAGGGCTCAGCTTATGTTTTTGAACGAAGCGGTACCACCTGGACGGAACGGCAAAAAATAACGGCAAGCGACGCAACGGCTTCAGCAAAATTCGGCGCCAGCGTTTGGATACGAGGTCCACGGCTTCTGGTTGGTGCCAATGGTGAAAATCTATCCCGTGGGGCGACGTATGTCTTTGATTTGATTGGAAGTACCTGGGTCGAACAGCAAAAATTGATTGCCTCTGACCAGGCTCAAAATGATTTGTTTGGAAATGACACCGGGCTCAGTGAAGACGGAAGCACTGTTCTGGTTGGCTCACTTCGGAGCGACATCAGCGGCGTTTTTAATCAAGGCGCTGCCTATGTGTTTCGCCTGTGTCCATCCATTTCAGCGGTACTCAGTGGAAGTACAACCATTTGTTCAGGTTCATCCGGTTCGGTTTCAGTGGCGGTAACGGGTGGGGTTGCTCCGTATACCATCACACTCAGCAACGGCGGCGGCACCTTGACCGCAAACAGCCCGTTGAGTTTTTCAGTCAATCCGACCACCGATACCACCTACACAATTCAATCTGCCGTGGATGCCAGCGGATGCCCAATCACGACCAGTGGCAGTGCTGTGATAACCGTTCTCCCTGGGGCCACGGTTGATGCCGGAACCGACATCACGGTGTGTGCTTCGACGCCTTCGGTTCAGTTGAATGGAAGTTTCGGCGGTGCGGCCACGAGTGCTGCCTGGACTGGTGGCACGGGGACATTTATCCCAAATCGTTCAGCCGTAAATGCGACCTATGTTCCTTCCTGGTCTGAAATTATGGCTGAAAGCGTGACGCTGACATTGACCGCGGATAACCCAAACGCAAGTTGCACGGATCCATTTGACCTGGTGACGATTTTCTTTGCCACGCCCGCGATGATTGACATTGCCAGCCTTCAGCCGGTGTGTGCCACCAGTCCGGCAGCCCAACTTGTGGGTTCAGTCGGCGGTGGTGCTTCAACTGGCACCTGGAGCGGCGGAACCGGGACATTTTCGCCGAATGCAAATGCCCTCATTGTCGTGTATACCCCATCACCACAAGAGATTGCCCAGGGGAGTGTTACCTTGACACTGACCACGGATGACCCCGCCGGCCCCTGTGACGCAGCCAGCCTTAGCGTGATCCTCACCATCGTCCAACCGCCATCAGTTCAGGCTGGACCCGACCAGTCGGTTTGTGCCGGGACGGAGTCCATTCAACTGAATGGAAGTCTCAATGGGGTCAGCCAGGCGACCTGGACAGGCGGCGCCGGAACGTTTTCACCGAATGCCACCACCCTCAATGCCACCTATTTCCCGACTTCTTCAGAAATGGAAAGCGGAAGTGTGACGCTGACGCTGGTTTCCGGAGATCCAGCCGGCCCCTGCACCGCCGTGAGTGACAATGTGACGATTTCCTTTGTTGACTGTGTTGAACGGTCAGTCGTGTACGTTCCAGACACATTGAATAACCGCATTCAACTGTTTGACGGCCAGCAATGGTCAGTGGTCGCTGGTGGCGTCGTCGGTTCCGGCAACGGGCAATTTCGCAGTCCCGAAGCCGTTGCCGTGAGTGCCAGCCGCCTGAAACTCTATGTCGCCGATACCGGAAACAACCGGATTCAATGGTCAACGGATGGTGGTGCAACCTGGGCGGATTTTGCCACGGTGGGGAACGCTCCAAATCAGGTCCGGGCACCGGAAGGGCTTGCGCTGGATGCACTTGGGAATTTGTATGTCTCAGATACCGGAAATGGTCGTGTCCTTCGATTTAACAGCGGCGTTCCCGGAATGGGCGTGGTGATTTCCAGTAACGGACAGGGAAGCGGTCAGATTGTCAGTCCACGTGGGATGACAATTGATAGTGAGTTCACCTTGTATGTCGTGGATGAAGCCAACAGCCGAATTCTGAAAATCACAAACGCCAATCTGGTGACGATCTCGACCACGGGCACGATTCTTTCAGCCAAAGGCGTTGGATTGAATCACGTTCAAAATCCGCAGGGAATCGCGGTTGATTCGTTCGGGAATCTCTACATTGCGGACACCGGCAATTCGCGCATTCTCAAGTTCCCAAATGGCAATCCAGCCAACGGCGTCGCGCTGGCACTCACCGGAACGCAGCTTGGGCAAGTCAATCGCCCCGAAGGCGTTACCGTCTGCCGCTTTACCAGTGGACCGCAGGCTGGTGCTCAATTTTTGGTGATTGGTGACACCCTCAACCATCGAATTCAAGGGCGACTGGTGTCAGGCGGGCCCTGGTCGCTGGTTGGTCTGCCAAATGGTGTCGGCACGACGGTCGGACGGTTTCGTGGACCGAGCAAAATACGGTGACAGGGTTCCGGGTTCCGGGTTCCGGGTTCCGGGTTCCGGTTTCCGGGATCCGGGTTCCGGGTTCCGGGT
>CAZXCE010000066.1:0-21032 GCA_964639175.1 uncultured Clostridia bacterium | reverse complement strand
CCTTCAGCCCGGTTGACCTGGCCGAGTTGAGCACCAGCGAGCGCCAGGGATGAACCGTTGTTTGGATTTCCATTGACCCACCTCAAAAGACGAAAATTCCCGGTATCAGCCACATAGAGCGTGCCACCGGTATCAACCGCAATCCCCTGCGGATTTCTGACTTTGTTCAGCCCAACGCCAGATGTTGCCAGAATGGTGCCGGTGGTGGCGGAGGTAACGGTATTGGCATCGGCGATTCGCAAAATACGGCTGTTGCTCTCATCGGCCACAAAAAGCCGGAAAGCTGAATCAACGGCCAGACCATGTGGGCCTCCGACCTGGCCGCTGGCGGCACCACTGGAAGCAATCACGGTTGCATTGCCAGGTACCCCATCGTCAAAGCGGAGCACCCGCCGATTTCCGGTATCAGAAACATACAAATTCCCGTCAGTATCAAGTGCCAGCCCCTGGGGGCTTCGAACCTGATTGAGTCCAGTTCCAATCGTGGCAAAATTCTCCCAGCTCATTCCACCATCCGTTGACCATTGAATGCGATTGTTTCCAGTATCAGCCACATAAATTCGCTGATTGAGATCAGCGGCAACAGCTTCGGGCAACCGAAATTGACCGTTTCCGGTCCCAGGCGTTCCAACTCCAAGTACCGTCCACGCCATACCATCAAAGACTTGAACCCGATGATTAAGCGTGTCAGCCACATACAAACCGGCCAGCAGCCCGGACCCGGACCCAGGCATTGCCGCACATCCGGCAGTGAGAAATGGGATAAAGGTAACATTGGCCCCAACCTGATTTGGCCCGGCGCCAACCGTTGGGCCAGCCGCCGTTCCCCACCAGTTGTTTTGGGCATTGAGCGCCAGAACACTGTTAACCGCCGGGCCAGTTTGATTGAGAAAACAGTTATTTCCGCCTGCCCCAGTCCCAAGCGTGACTGCCGCCGCCCCCGTGCCAATCGAAACGCCGGTTCCATTACTCGAAACAACCGTGTCCTGCATATCGAGGGTGCCTCCGGTACCGTTTCCGGTTCCATTGACCACAATACCAGTTCCAAAGTTGGAAATCGTATTCCCTCCAATAAATTGTGACGGGGGACCAGGGCTTCCAAGACTATCGCCATCAAGGATCACACTTGACGCATTGCGGACCAAAATCCCGACACTGGTTGGAGAATTGTCACCCAGCACCTGACAATTGCTCAGGTGGAAAGCACCCGTTCCTGATCCAAAGTTGTCGGCCCCAAGCACATAGCCAAACTCGACGTTTGAAAATGTATTTGATTCCAGCCGAAGCGGCGGCTGCCCAGGGTTGCTGGTAACAAACTGGAATCCAACATTGGCCCCGGTGACCAGATTGCCGGTAAATCGAACCGTAGTGGTTGCCGAAGATTGCGAATTGCACCGAAAGGCCCGCTGGACATTCAGTGCCGGGTTGTTACCAGCCGCCAGATTCAAAAACCGGTTATTGGCAACCAGGATGTCGCTGGTGTTCCCAAAAGAGTTCTCCCAAATTCCCAGGATTGTCTCCGGCAAGGCGGACGGCGCGTTGAGCACCCGAATGATGTTTCCTGAAATCACCAACCCATCATACACCGCTCCACCACTGGTGTTGGATTGCATCCCAACCGATGCCGGGCGTGCTCCTCCAGCATCCCCAACTCCCGAACCTGGAATATCAATCTGGTTGTTGGTAATTTGCTGGTTCACCCCAAACGCAAAGTGAATTCCGATATTTTGGTTGGTATCGGCTGGTGCGGCAACTGAATTTAAATCAGTCGGAATTCGAATGTAATTGTTTGTAATGACAGCATTGTCAAATTGATTGACCGGTCCACCAAAAAACATGCCGATGGATAAATCGAAATCCAGAATCCTCAGATTTGAGACGGTTAACTGGTTATAGGTTCCAGCCAGGTCAAAGAGGAGAAAAGTCTCCAGATTCACAGCCGGGAGATCGCCTGGCCCCTGAATCGTAGCCGCACCAAGGCTTGGGGCCGTAATCGTCAGATTGTTGATGGGTTGAACCTCAAGGGAATAATCATCTCCGGTTGAGGCAATGCCATCAGAACCAAGCGCCCAACTGGCGGCAGCGTTTGACTCAGTCCAGTTAAATGTGCCTTGCAAAGAAATCACATCTCCTGGAGCAGCCGACTGAATCGCATTGTTGATCCGTGTGAAGTCATTATCAGAGGGAGTTGGCGACGTGGCTGGCGTCACGGTCAGGGTCGCCGCTGTGACTGGGGTTGGAATCCCGAGCGAAGAGGATAAGTCCCAGTTGGGTATCCCAGTGAATATACCGAGACTAATCATAATTGCCGCCCACAAACGGACTGGGAACTGACGAAGAACCTGAAGGGAAGGTACTTTCATAAAAACCTCGTAGAAAATGTAATTTCCGTATGCAATAGAATTCGGGAAAATATCCAAGCCCTTTGGGCTGGATAAACCGGCTTGAACCGGCTTGAGACGGTGATAGGTCCTGCGATTCCTAACAAGAGAATTCGTCAGGCAACCTGTGGTGTTCAAATCATTTCATTCTGTCAATTTTTCTATGATGGGGTTCTTTGGAACAAACTGGAAATTCAGTTCCAGCCTGCGCAGACTGAACCCTTGAAGTTCTGAAAGAATCCATCGCAGAAAAATTTACAGAACGAATCATTTTGTGTTCAGCAAATGGAAACAACCTCGCTTTCAAGCCCCAAGTAAGGGAAAGTTGGCTTGGAAAGCAACTCTGACCACTTTGGAGCGAGGGTCACACTGTTTTGGGGACCATTTCGGATGAAAAAGTGTGAGCCAAGAACCGGTATTGAGAAAGGGTTCTCTCGACTCATCCAGGGTGGATGAATCTTTATAAAACACCCAGCAATGCCAACGGGGAGACACCACCAGGCTCTAAATTTTTGTCTTGGGGGCAATCAATGTTCGGGAGGATAGGTCCAATATACTGATTGTTGTTCGCTAGAGTCAAGGAAAATCCTGTTTCATCATAGGTTTGCGATTGATGTTCTTCCCTACACTAGCCTGAGCATGTCAGCCTTCATTGCAATGCGCAGTGTGGGGACACACACCTCAACTCATTGACTCACAGTTTTTTATATCCTGCCCTCTCCCTCCCTTTCCCATTCCAACTGGCCTGAAAATCCGTTCAAAGAAACTGGACGAGTCATCCTTCTTTTGATACATTGCGGCCACCTGTTCTCTCCCAATCGCCGCTTGCTTCCCGTTCGTACCATCAACACAGTTGTTTTATTGCCCCATAAACGGGAGCCACCTGGGAGACTGAGTTCGCACAGTTAAGGTGGTTTTATGACGCTTTCCCGTCGTTCGTTTCTGCAAGTTACGGCTGGGGCCACACTCGGAGTGTATCTGAATGGTTTTGAAACCAGTCAGATGACGCTGGCCCAGTCACCTGACCGATTTTCCTTCGAAGTCGCCCCCAATCTGGATTTGACCCCCGAAATCTTCAGCCAGTTTCTCAATACCACATTTGAAGTTTCAGGTTCGGGCATCAGCCGGGTTCCCCTCACCCTGGTTCAAGTCACCGATCAATCAGACCACGTCAATGAAGTGTCTGAAGGCCGGATGACCTTTACGACCTTTACCCTTCGGTTCAAGGGTGCCCGTACGGTTCCGCTTAAACAAAACACCTATCAATTCAACCATTACGCGCTGGGAATCCTGCCAATGTTTATTGTTCCTGGCGGGCAGGACGCGTCAGGCAAATATTTTAACGTGGTTTACAACCGGATTACCGGGTACGCCTGAGCTTCAAGTATGCCTGTAGCTTAAAGTTTTCAGTGGTACGCCTTGATGGGCGTTACCAGTTATTCAAGGTTTTTTTCTTCTTTCTTTCCAACATTTCCAGGCTGTTCTTGTTGGAAAATAGTGGTACACTCCGCAACCACTCCGGGTGCAGGTTCCTGCACCTCTCACTCAATCCAGAATTCAATTTCATCCACAAAGGTCAAAAACTGTATGGCAGAACCATTTTTGTCTGAAATCAGAATTATGAGTTTCGTGTTTCCACCCAAGGGGTGGGCACTGTGCGATGGGCAATTGCTCCCAATTAACCAGAATCAGGGGTTGTTTTCCCTGCTCGGCACCACCTTTGGTGGCGATGGCCGGGTGAATTTTGGCCTGCCGGATCTGCGTGGTCGGGTGCCAATCCATGTCGGCAGCGGTCATACGCTGGGCGAACGCGGCGGCGAACAGGCCCATACGCTCTCGATTGGGGAACTCCCACAGCACGCCCACGTGCTCTATGGCAGTACCCAGTCCGGAAATGTGTTTGTTCCTCAATCAAATGTGCTGGCCGGATCGCCAAACCCAACCTATTCCACCACGATCTCGGCCCTGGCCGCCATGTCCCCTCAAACTGTTGGCAATACCGGTGGGAGTCAGGCGCATTTGAATATGCAGCCGTTCCTCACCCTAAGTTTTTGTATTGCCCTGCAGGGAATCTTCCCATCAGCCACTTAAATACAATAAGGAGACCTACTTATGGCACAGCCTTATGTCGGTGAAATTCGCATGTTTGCCGGAAATTTTGCGCCTGCCGGCTGGCAGTTGTGTGAAGGGCAACTCATGTCGATTTCCGAAAACGAAACCCTGTTTCAACTCATTGGAACGACCTATGGCGGGGACGGGGAAAGCACGTTTCAACTTCCGGATTTACGCGGTCGGCTTCCGCTTCACCAGGGCAACGGCTTTATCCTGGCTGAAACCGGAGGCGCTGAAGAAATTACCCTGACCGTGCAGCAAATCCCGGCGCATTCCCATCCATTGCTGGCAACCGTCAACATTGCCAACAACACCACGCCGGTCAATAGCCTTCCAGCTCAGGCATCAACGGTGGATGTCTATAATGACTCAGCCAGCAGTTTTGCGGCTATGACGCCCCAATCTATCTCAGCCGTAGGTGGCAGCCAGCCACACACCAATTTTCAACCCTATCTGTGTGTGAATTTTATCATTTCCCTCTATGGGATTTTCCCAAGCCCAACTTAATCCAGGCTTGCCAGGGGTGCGATTCACTTCGGGATGTGAAGCGAATCAAACTCACAGGATCTGAACCATCGGTCACTGATATCAAGGTCTTGCCGGTATCAGTACTTCAGACTTCAACCGATTACTGAAAAGGAACCAACGAGGACCACATTGTATGGCAGACCCATTTGTTGCTGAAATTCGGATTTTCCCATTTAATTTTCCGCCCAAAGGCTGGGCCTGGTGCGACGGCCAGCTCTTACCGCTCAGTCAAAACACAGCGCTTTTCTCGTTGCTGGGAACGACCTATGGCGGGAACGGGAAATCAAACTTTGCGCTTCCTGATTTGCAGGGGCGGGCACCGATGCACCCCGGTCAAGGCCCAGGACTTTCGCTCCATGACCTGGGTGAAACTGGCGGATCAGAAACCGTCAGCTTGCTGGAAAGCGAAATTCCAAGTCATAGCCACGCGCTCATGGCCACCGGGAGCCCGGCGAATGCGCCCACACCACAGGGGACAACCTTTGCCCGCGTGATTGGGGCGACCCCCTATCAAAATGCACCTTTCGGCCCATTGGCAATGATGGCCCCTGAGGCATTAGCGCCGGCTGGTGGCGATCAACCACATAACAATATGCAACCGTACCTGACCTTCTATTTCTGCATTGCGATGCAGGGAGTCTTCCCGCCACGAACCTAGCGGCAGCAACTGACTGATACCAAAGTGGGTTTTCATCTGGCCACCCGGAAAATCCTTTTCAATCAGTCCAAATCATCGTATTCTGGGGTCACACCCTCCCAGAACTGTCGGGTTCATCTCAGGAGCGGGGAGACAGCAATGTCCTCCTGATTTGAAACCTCCTCTTGTCCTTTGTTTTCAGGACGTTAGAATCTATAGAATTTCAGATAAAGAAACCACGGAATACACGGAACACACAGAAAATAAATCCAAATTCTTCAATGGTTTATGAAACCTCAAGCCATAGAAACCCAAGAAATATTTATCTGAAAAGCTATACCATTCTCTGGCCACCACTTCTGGCGACTCAAGCCGCCCAAAAAATTTGAATTTTGAAGCTGCACTTTGGTTCCAGTGTATCAGTGTTTGTCTATTCTACCCTTCAAACTCTGTTACAAATAAAGTCACATCATCACCCTTAAATATCAAGTACTTAGCCTTTCACACAATTCGACATTGAGCCTTTACACTTGAGTTTTCAAACTCGGAGAATCAGCCATGGGATCCACTTCACTCAGCCGTCACCTGATACGAGTCCTTGTTTTTTGTTTTATTCTTATACCACTCACCTGCCTGCCTTTTCTTCAGCGTCAAATCACAACATCAGCATCACGCCCACTGGCTGAATCTAGCCCACCAAAGCGAAACCAATCCCAGCCTGCTCCTTATTATATGGCGGTAGATCAGGGCAAAAGCCTGTCCTCCAGCTTCTTTGCCAGCCGGGTTTCTCGCACATCTCAACCTGCCTCTTCTTTATGGCGAATGCCGGGGGTGTTTAAAACCGCGGCTGGTCGTGAACCATTTTTTGTCCCGGCGATCAGTGCCACCAAGGTTGATAGCCTGATTACGGACACTGATTCCGACACGCTGGTGGATCCTGGCGACACATTGCGCTATACCGTCACCATCAGCAACACCGGCACTGATGCCACGGCGCTGTCATTTTCCGATACCATTAGCAGCAACACGACACTCGTCGGTGGATCAGTTGAAGTATCTCCGGTAGCAATTGATGATGCCTACAGCGCGGTTGGAAACGTCCGCATACAGGTTCCAGCCGGGAGTGGGGTTCTGGTCAATGATTTTCTAGGAACGCCGACGGCGACGCTGACCGGCGGCACCTTTACCAGCACTAACGGTGGAAACGTCACGCTCAACACCGATGGAAGTTTTTCTTATAACCCTCCAGTCGGATTTGAAGGCACTGACACGTTTAACTACACCGTGACCAACGCGGTGGGCTCTAACACCGCAACCGTCTCGATCACCGTTTCCGGGATGATCTGGTTTATCAACAATGCCCTGGGAACAAATGGTGATGGACGACTCACCAGCCCGTTTAATTCCCTTTCGGCATTTGCCGCAATCAATAACGGAACCAGCAACAACCCGGCAGCCAATGACAACATTTTCCTCTTTACCGGTAGCGGCGCGTATTCAGCCACGTTGACGCTTTTGAATGGCCAGAAGTTAATCGGTCAGGGCTCTGATGCGACACTGGCCTCAGTCACCGGGCTGACACCGCCATCCTTCAGCGATGCCTTCCCCACCACCAATGGCACGGATCCGACAGTGACCAGTTCCGGAGTAACCGTTACACTCGCCCAAAACAACCGGATTCAAGGGCTCACGTTCGGAAATGCCACGACGACCGACATTTCCGGCTCCGGGTTTGGAACGTTGACGCTCGACGATACCACCCTCAACGGCACGGGGGGTGCGCTCACGCTTTCAACCGGAACACTGGCGGCCACATTTGATGGCATCGTTTCCACCAACGCTCCAGCTTCGGGGATTGCGTTCAGCACCAGTGTTATCGGGTCATTGAGTTCCCCATCCACGACGATTACCAATCCGACGCAATCTGGCATTTCCATTGCCAGTTCCGCCTCAGGCACGTTTTCGTTTGGCAACACAACGCTCAACACGTCAGGGTCAATCGGGCTCTCAATCACTGGTTCAGCCGCCACCATCAATTTTCAGGACCTCGACATCGCACCGGATAGCGGCGTTTCGGCGATTGGTGCCAGCACGTTTACCGGCACACTCACTTCGACCAGCGGCACGATTGCCGGCAGCAACATCCAGGCAATTTCCATTTCCGGAACCAGTACTGCCTCGCGTGCCAATCTCAACATGGTGCTCACCAGCGTCAGCGCCTCATCAACCACCAATGGCATTACCCTGACCAATGTGGCGAAAGCATCGGGTGCGACCAACAGCTTTACCATTGCCGGGGACGGTGGCGGGTCAAATAACGCTTCGGGCGGAACGATTACCGGCACTGGCTCCTCAAATGCTGGAATTACACTGACGTCAGCCAATGATGTGAGCCTGGGCTATCTGAGCATCCAGAGCAGTGGAACAGACGGAATTTTGGCGACCAGTTGCCAGAACTTCTCGCTCAGCCGAACCAACATCACTGACACGACCGGAACCACTCTGGACGAAGGCATTCAGTTTGACAACGTGACCGGAACAATCTCGATTTCCAACTGTTCGGTTACCAGTTCACCGCACAACCATCTATTCCTGGATAATGATAGCGGCACGGTGAGTTCGCTTTCGATTACCAATTCGACCTTTAGCAACACCCTGGCCGGAACGGGGAACCACGGTATTTTGGTTGACGCCAACGGAACAGCAGTCATTACCACCATGGCGATCACCAACTGTACTGTTTCCAATAACTTTTCAATTGGAATGCAGATCCTTTCCAACGGGTCGGCGTCCATCAATGGCTGTAATATCTCAGGTAATACCCTGACCACCAACACCCTGGCCGCGGACCTGTCATTAAGCTCCGCCGCCAACCTGACCTATGACTTTAATAACAACCCCACCATCAGGAACCGTACCGGCAATGGCAGCCACGGTCTCAATACATTTCAAGGGTGTCCGTCGTCAGGCACCCTGCAGGGGAAAATCCGAAGCAATACCATCGGCCTGATTGGTCTGAAAGAGTCAGGTTCCGCGATTGGAAACGGGATTCGGGTCAATATGAACGGTGCCGGAACCTCACAGGTGGAGGTCACCAACAACATCCTCAACGAAATCCCCAATGGTCGCGGGATTGAGGTCATTCGCCGGTCCGGAAACACAGCCGATCCAGCCTGCAACAACACTACCGGCCTGCACAAAATTACCATCACTGGCAATAACATCGCCGCACCGACAGGTGGAACTGACCAGCCTGGATGCCCCTGCCCTCTGGCCGGCATCTATGTGGAATCACGGGATCAAAAATCACTCTGCGCCAAAATCTCGGGCAACGCCTCGTACAATCCAGCCTCCTTCCCGGCTGGATTTGAAGACGCCTATACCCTGGTTGAAGCCGGCACCTCGGTCTTTTCCCTGGAAGGCACCCAGGCAACGGCGTCGGCTCAAATTGCAGCCACCAACGCCGGGACCCCAGTCAACGCCAGTGCCGGGATTAGCGTGGTGGCGGCAGGAACCTGCGGACCGGCACTCCCGAGACCTGACGGCAGTGCCGAACCCAATCAAACCGTTGGCGATGGCGGCCAGAACCACCTGCGTGTCTGGCGTGATGGCGGCGAACGCGACAAAGTCAGACAGGTCACCCAGGAAGAACTCGACCTCCTCAAGGCGGCTGCGATTTCCCGCTGGGCCACGGCTGATATTCCGGCTGAAGTCCTTGAGAAAATGCGAAACATCATCGTTTCGCTGGGTGACCTGCCAATTGGGATCATTGCCATCAATGACCCACAATCCATCGTGGTTGATTATTCGGCGGCTGGATACGGCTGGTTTGTGGATTCGTCACCGTTCAGTGATGAAGAATTCCAGCAAGTCGGCTCGTCACAACTATATGTCGCCAGACCCAACACCCCAGCCTTCCGCAAAGCGGACCTGTTGACGGTTATCATGCGGCAACTGGGCCACATCGCCGGGTTGAAAGCGCTCCGTGGTGATCGCTTAAAAGACCAGTTGATGGCCAATATGTTCTTTGAATCCATCCGCCGGTTGCCCGATGCGTCCTTTGACGACCTTCGCCGTTTGACCACTGAAGAAGCCAAAATCTATGCACCGGCCCCCACGTCCCAGACATCCACTCCGCTTCTGGTCCTGGGAAGTTCAGGCTGGACTATCGGCCAGATGACATCAGTGCTCCCGGTCTTTTTGAAAAAGACAGCCGACGCGTCACCGACCTTCCCGACTCGATTTGGAGCGTTCGCCCCTGAACTGAAAAAAGCGGTTCGAATAATTCCAACCTCCTCAACGACTGCTGAGCGTGACCTTTCACTCGTTCCACCAGCCTCAGCCGATGAACTGGAGAGCCAAAAAGGTACGCAACGAAACCGACCGCCCCAGTCCAGAGCGGTCATCAATCCGCTGGCGGGTGAAACTGTCAGCCAGACAATTGGGACGCTTCCAGCCGGTGAAACCGTGATCATCCGGTTTAACGTCACGGTCAACAACCCGTTACCGACACCCCAGGTTTCACCATCTCAGCCAGCCGTAACCCAGGTTTTCAATCAAGGCACGGTTTCTGGGGGAAATTTCGCAAATGTATTGACTGATGACCCGGATATTGCCGGCGCAGCCAATCCCACCACGACGGCAATCAACCAGACGACGACGGTTGTGACCTCATCAGCCAATCCAGCAGGCCAGGGTCAGTCAGTCACGTTTACCGCGACCGTGACCGGCACCGGGTTTCAACCACCGAACGGGGCCAATGTGCGCTTCTTTGATGGAACAACCTTGCTTGGTAGTGGAACATTGACCTCCGGGCAGGCAACGTTTGCGACGTCATCGCTCACAGTCGGCAACCACAACATTGTGGCAGTTTATGACGGTGCAGCCGGTTCAAACGGAAGCATTTCCAACACGCTGGTTCAGCGAATCTTAACGCCACCACAGGTTTCGAAGGCATTTGCGGCACCAACGATGCCGCTCAATGGCACCACGACGCTGACGATTACCATCACCAACCCGAATACGGCTGACGCCTTGACCGGTGTGAGCGTCACTGACGTGCTCCCGGCTGGGCTCACCGTGACCGATTCTTCAACCAGCCAGTGTGGAGGTACGCTCACCACAACCGCTGCGACCAGCACCATTTCGTTGACTGGGGCCACGGTTGCCGCCAATGGGTCCTGTGTCTTCAATGTCACCGTCACCGCCACCACGGCTGGGGTGAAAAACAACGTCACGGGCAATGTGAATTCGACCAATGGCGGACAGGGGAATACCGCCTCAGCTTCAATTACGGTGCTGTCACCGCCTTCAATTTCAAAAGCCTTTGGGGCGAGCACCATTCCGCTCAACGGCACGACCACATTGACCTTCACGCTGACCAACTCCAATCCTTCCAATACTTTGACTGGAGTAGCCTTTCTCGACAATCTCCCGCTGGGACTTGAAGTTGCTCCTACGCCGGGGGTGACCAATTCCTGTACCGGCACCGTCACCGCCACTGCCGGAGCCACCAATATCAGCCTGTCTGGAGGTTCAATTCCAGCCGCTGGAAGCTGCACCATTTCAGTCAATGTCCGGGGCACAACTGCCGGGCTCAAGAACAACACCACCGGCAATGTCACCGCCACCAACGGTGGCACGGGCAACACAGCCAATGCCTCGATCACGGTTTTGGCACCGCCGACACTGGCGAAATCATTCGCGCCAAATCAGATTCCGCTCAATGGCACCTCAACATTGACCTTTACCATTACCAACCCCAATGCCAGCAACTCATTGTCTGGAATCAGCTTTACGGACTCGCTGCCGGCAGGTGTCGAAGTCGCCGCCACGCCCAACGTGGTGAACAACTGTGGCGCAACCCTTACCGGGGCCACGGCTGGCTCGACCTTGCTCAATATCAGTAATGTGACCGTGGCTGGTGGTGCCAACTGCACCATCAGCGTGAATGTCACCAGCACCACTGCTGGTGTCAAAACCAACACCACGAGCACGATTACCTCGACCGAAGGTGGCACCGGGACAACCGCCAGTGCCACATTGACGGTGGTGGCACCGCCGCAAATTTCAAAAGCTTTTGGGGCGGCAACAATTCCACTCAACGGCACCACCACGCTGACCTTTACCATTACCAATCCAAATTCAACTGCGGCGCTTTCCGGGATTGCCTTTAGCGATTCGTTGCCGGCTGGACTGGTTGTGGCGACACCACCCAATGTGACCGGCGTCTGTGGCGGCACGGTGACTGCCGTGGCGGGTTCGGGCACGATCAGCCTGAGCGGTGGTTCGCTGGCGGCTGGCGGCAATTGCACTATTTCGGTGGATGTCACCGGCACGACCGCCGGGACCAAAAACAACGTCACCGGGAATGTCACGGCCACCACACCCGCCGGATTGCCAAACGGCAACACGGCGTCGGCTTCGATCCGGGTTTTGGCGCCGCCTTCGATTGCGAAAGCCTTCTCACCAGACACGATTGCGGTCAACGGCACGTCAACCCTGACGTTTACACTGACCAACTCCAACCCAAGCGACAGCCTGACCGGAGTCGCATTTACTGACAATCTTCCGGCTGGAGTGCAGGTCGCAAGCACACCCAATGTTTCAAATGGGTGCACTGGAACTGTCACCGCGACGGCTGGCTCAACCACCATCAGTCTGTCTGGCGGAACAATCGCCGCCGGCAATTGCACGATCAGTGTTTCAGTCACCGGGACAACCTCCGGGGTGAAAACCAATACCACGGGGAATGTGACGTCAACCAACGGTGGAACAGGCAATACCGCCACCGCCACACTCACGGTTGCTTCACCGCCAACCCTGACCAAGAGCTTTATCCCCAATCAAATCCCGGTCGGCGGTGTGAGTACCTTGTCATTTACCATCACCAATCCGAACGCGGGCCTGACACTCAACAACATCAGCTTTAGCGATACCTTCCCAGCAGGAATTGAAATTGACACGACACCCAATGTCGTCAATTCGTGTGGCGGAAGCGTGACGGCAAACCCCGGCGCAACCAGCTTCAGTCTGAGCGGTGTCACGCTGGCCGGAGGTGCAAACTGTACCATCACCGTGAATGTCAGAGGCACCACGGCTGGCGTCAAACTCAATACCACTGGAACTATCAGTTCAACCGAAAGCGGTGCCGGAACCACAGCGAGTGCCACCCTGACGGTCGTTGGGCCAGCCACACTCACCAAAACATTTACGCCTGATTCAATTGCTCTGAACGGCACTTCAACCCTCGGCTTCACCGTGGCCAACAACAATCCAACGGTTGGCCTGACCAATATTTCATTCACCGACGTGTTACCGGCTGGATTGAGCGTTTCAGATGGCGTGTTTAACAATGTCTGCGGCGCCGGTTCGGTCCTGACGGTCACGGCAGCCACCCGAACGATTACCCTGACCGGTGGCTCAGTGGCGGCAGCAGGTTCAGCCAGTTTCAATGTCACGGTGACCGGGATTGCCGCTGGGGCTCAGGTCAACACCACTGGAACGATTTCGTCCACGGAAGGCGGCACTGGCGGAACCGCCACTGACACGATCAATGTTTTTGCTCCGCCAACCGTGACGAAAGCCTTTAGTCCGAACAGCATCCCGCTCAACGGCACCACCACCTTGACGATTACCTTTACCAATCCGGCGGCCAATCCAGGCGGACTGACTGGAATCGGCATCGTTGACAATCTGCCGGCAGGATTGGAAGTTGACACGACACCAGGGGCCAGCACGACCTGTGGCGGCACCTGGAATCCAACGGCTGGGGCGACGACCCTGACCTTTAGCGGCGGGGCGATTGCCACGCCGGGCGGAACCTGTTCAATCTCGGTCACGCTCCGGGCCACCACTGCCGGCGTGAAAGTCAACACCACCAACAACGTCACCTCAACTGAAGGCGGCACCGGTGGCACCGCCAGCGACACGCTCTCGGTCGCAGCCCCGCCAGGCTTCACCAAGTCATTTGGCACGGGTATTTTGCCGCTCAACGGCACCACGACGTTGACCTTTAGCATTACCAATTCCAATGCCACGCTTGGACTGACCGGGGTTTCATTTACCGATACCCTGCCGGCTGGACTCGTGGTCGCCACCCCGCCAAACATCACGGGTGGGTGCGGCAGCGGAACCATTTCAGCCACGGCTGGCTCGGGCACCATCAGCCTGACCAACGGAGTGATTGACCCAGCCGGAAACTGTTCATTTAGTGTCAATGTCACCGGCACCGCCATCGGGGTCAAAAACAACACCACCGGGGCAATCACAACGAACGAAAGTGGTACTGGAAGCACCGCCTCAGCTTCAGTCACCGTGGTTGGACCGCCAACCATCAGCAAAGCCTTTGGTGCGGCAACCATTCCGCTCAATGGCACCACGACGCTGACCTTTACCATTGCCAATCCAAACACGACGGTTGCGCTTTCGGGAATTGCCTTTACTGATTCACTTCCAGCCGGCTTGGTCGTGGCTTCAATTCCAAATATAACTGCTGCTTGCGATGGAACAGTTGCCGCAGCTGCGGGCTCTGGCACCATCAGCCTGAGCGGTGGCTCGCTCCCAGCCGGAAGCAACTGCACGTTTTCAGTTGATGTCACCGGCAGCACGGCGGGCGTGAAAAACAACACGTCAGGCAATGTCACCGCCACAACACCAGCCGGATTGCCCGCTGGCAACACCGCCAGTGCCTCAATCACGGTCGTGGCCCCGCCGGCGATTTCAAAAGCCTTTGCCCAACCGGCGATTGGACTCAATACCTCCACCACGCTGACCTTTACCATTACCAACCCGAACCTGACCGAAGCCCTGACCGGTGTGGCCTTTACCGACAACCTGCCTGCCGGGCTTGTTGTGGCGACCCCAGCCAATATCGTCGGCGTCTGTTCAGGGAGTGTGACCGCTGTTGCTGGCTCTGGCACCATCAGCCTGAGCGGAGGCAGCATTCCGGCAAATAGCTCGTGCACCATCAGCGTGGATGTCACCGGCACCACCTCCGGCACCAAGAACAACACCACCGGCAATGTTACCTCCACCAACGGCGGCACCGGCAATACCGCCAGCGCCACGTTAATGGTCGCAATGCCGCCAACCCTGAGTAAAGCCTTTGGCGTAAGCATTTTACCGTTGAATGGAACGACCACACTCACATTTACCATCGGGAATCCGAATCCATCTCAAACCCTGAACGGCATTGCCTTTACCGACACGCTGCCTGCCGGAGTTGTGGTGGCAACCACGCCAGGGGCCAGTTCGACCTGTGGCGGCACGATTACGGCGGTGGGCGGAAGCGGCACAATTTCCTTCTCTGGCGGTTCACTGGCTGGCAATGGTACCTGTACCGTCACGGTCAATGTCACCGGTACGACCATCGGGGTCAAAAACAACACCACGGGGAATGTTTCCTCGACCGAAAGCGGACCGGGGCTGACGGCTTCAGCGTCAATGACGGTGGTTGGTCCGCCGAGTATCACCAAAGATTTCGGCGCGCTTACCATTCCGCTGAGTGGCTCAACCACCCTGTCCTTTACCATTACCAATCCGAACCAGACGGTCGGGCTGTCAGGCATTGCCTTTAGTGATTCCCTGCCTGCTGGACTGGTCGTAGCCACGCCACCAAATGTCTCGGGTGTCTGTGGCGGCACCGTCACCGCCGTGGCGGGTTCAGGCACGATCAGCCTGAGCGGCGGCTCACTGGCAGCGGCAGGAAGTTGCACCATCACGGTTGATGTCACCGGCACCACCGCCGGGGTGAAAAACAACACGACCGGAACGGTGACGGCAAGCAATCCGGCTGGCCTCCCGGTTGGAAACACGGCGTCAGATTCAATCACCGTCGTGGCCCCACCGGCCATCTCGAAAACCTTTGCCCAGAGCAACATTCCGCTCAATGGCACCACCACACTGACCTTTACGATTACCAATCCGAACACCACCGAACCACTGAACTCCATCGCCTTTACCGACACCTTACCGGCAGGGTTGGTAGTCGCGGCAACACCTAACATCGTTGGGGTTTGCAGCGGGACGGTCACGGCAGTGGCCGGGTCAAATTCGATCAGTCTGAGCGGTGGGTCAATCGCGGCCAGCGGCAATTGTACGATTTCGGTTGATGTCACCGGCACGACTGAAGGCGTCAAGAACAATGTCACCGGCAACGTGACCTCCTCCAATGGAGGCACGGGCAACACGGCCAGTGCCACGGTTACCGTGGCAGCACCGCCAACCATTGCCAAAGCCTTTGGAGCGCCAACCATTCCGCTCAATGGTTCAACCACGCTGACCTTTACCATCACCAATCCAAACACCACGGTTCCGTTGACCGGGGTCAGCTTCACTGATTCATTGCCCGCCGGACTTGTCGTAGCCACACCGCCAAACATCACGGGTGTGTGCTCAGGCACCGTCACGGCAGTGGCTGGAAGTTCAACGATTTCCCTCAGTGGCGGGTCGCTGACGGCTGGCGGCAACTGCACCATTACCGTCAATGTCACCGGGACAACCGCCGGGGTGAAAAACAACACGACTGGAAACGTCGCTTCGACCCAAAGCGGAGCCGGCGGAACAGCCTCAGCCAGCATCACCGTCGTGGCACCGGCTTCGATTTCCAAAGCCTTTGGCGCACCAACGATTCCGCTCAATGGTTCGACGACACTGACCTTTACCCTCACCAACCCGAACACCACCGAAGCGCTGACCGGCGTGGCCTTTAGCGATACACTCCCAGCCGGAATGGTCGTGGCCAGCCCGCCAAACATCACGGGCGTTTGTGGCGGGACGGTCACAGCGGTCGCTGGTTCAGGGACGATCAGCCTGAGCGGTGGCGCAATTGCCGCCAGCGGTAACTGCACCATTTCAGTTGATGTCACCGGCACCACGGCTGGAACCAAAAACAACACCACCTCAACTGTTACCACCACCAACGGCGGCACGGGGAATGTCGGGACGGCTTCAATTCGAGTGCTGGCGCCGCCATCTATCAGCAAGGCGTTTGGCGCACCAAACATTCCGATCAACGGCACCACGACGTTGACCTTCACACTGACCAACTCTAATCCATCTGATGCGTTGACGGGTGTGGCCTTTACCGACACCTTACCGGCGGGCTTACAAGTCGCCGCCACACCAAACGTGGTTGGCGCCTGCAGCGGCACGGTCACGGCAGTGGCCGGGTCAAATTCGATCAGCCTGAGCGGTGGTTCGATTTCCGCCAGCGGCAACTGCACCATTTCGGTTGATGTCACCGGCACGACCGAAGGCGTCAAGAACAATGTCACCGGCAATGTCGCCTCCACCAATGGCGGCACCGGCAACACAGCTTCGGCGTCATTGATCGTGGCCTTGCCTCCGACCATCGGCAAGGCATTTGGTGCACCAACCATTCCGCTGGGTGGGACCACCACGCTAACCTTCTCAATTTCCAACCCGAACACCACTCAGACCCTGAATGGTATTTCGTTTACCGACCTGCTCCCGGCGGGACTGGTCGTGGCCACACCGCCAAATGTCAGTGGCGTGTGCTCGGGAACCGTCACCGCCGTGGCCGGAAGTTCAACCATCAGTCTGTCTGGCGGGTCGCTGACGGCTGGCAACTCGTGCACGATCCAGGTCAATGTGACTGGCGTTGTGGCCGGAGTTCAAAACAACACCACCGGCAATATCCAATCAACCCAGGGTGGGCAAGGCGGTACGGCTTCAGCCAGCATCACGGTTGTTGCCCCAGCCGTGGCATCCAAAGCATTCGCCGTGGATACCATTCCACTCGGCGGAACCACAACCCTGACCTTTACCATCAACAACCCGAATACCACCGAAGCCCTGACCGGCGTCGGGCTGGTGGATAACCTCCCAGCCGGATTGACTGTGGTTGACGGTTCAAGTTCGGCCTGTGGCGGAACTGTCACCACGTCAGCCGCCAATAACCGGGTCACGCTGACCGGTGCGACCATTGCCGCCAGCGGCACCTGCACCTTCAACGTCACCGTCACTGGCGCCACGGCTGGCGTGAAGAACAACATTTCAAATGCCGTTACTTCAGCCAATGGCGGCACCGGCAACACCGCAACCGACACCATCACGGTGGTGGCACCGCCGGTGATTGCCAAGGTCTTTAACCCGGCCACCGTCTTGCTCAATGAAACCACCACGCTGGTCTTTACGCTGACCAATCCAAATGCCACCGAAGCCCTGACCGGAGTGGCCTTTACCGACAACCTCCCGGCAGGTCTGACAGTGGCCACAACACCAGCGATTGTGAATGGTTGTGGCGGAACGGTCACAGCAACACCGGGTAGCTCGGTGATTACCTTCACGGGTGGCACGATTGCAGCCAGCGGTACCTGCACGATTTCGGTGGATGTCACGGCTTCCCTGCCTGGCACCATCACCAACACAACGGGTGCGATCAGTTCAACCAACGGCGGCACCGGCAACACTGCAACCGCAACCTTGCAGGTTAACGCCACCGAACTGTCTTACCTGTATGTGGCTGATACCCAAAACCATCGCATCCAGCGCTATGACGGTACAAGCTGGGTGGTCTTGCTTGGCACTGGGGCGCCAGGCTCAGGTTCAACCAGTCTGAGTTTGCCCGAAGCGGTCACCGCCAACTTTGAAGCCACTCGAATCTATGTGGCTGATACCGGCAACAACCGGGTTCAGTACACGACCAACAGTGGCACCTCCTGGGCAACACTCGCCAGCAATGGGATTGGGCTCAGTAATGTGAAAGCACCGCAAGGCGTGGCGCTGGACGTGCTCGGGAATCTCTACGTGGCCGATACTGGAAACAATCGCGTTCTGCGCTTTAACAATGGAACGCCCGGAACAGCCGTGGTTCTGGCAACCAGTGGCGTGGGAGGAGGCCAGGTCCGCAGCCCACGTGGTATCGCGGTTGACGTCAACTTTAACCTGTACATTACTGATCGCGACAATAATCGCGTGCTCAAGATTGCCAACTGTAACACCATAACCACACCAAACACCGGCACGACCTTTGTGGCTGGTCCGGGAAGCAGTTCCAACCAGGTGCGGAATCCAGAAGGCGTCGCCGTTGACAACTTCAGCAACGTCTATGTGGCCGATACTGGAAATTCACGGGTGCTGGCGTATCCGGGTGGCAATCCAGCCGCCGCAACCGTGATGACGACCGGACCCGGTTCGAGTATGGGTCAGGTCAATAAACCGGAAGGTATCACCATTTGCCGGTTTGAAACGGGGACCTTCGCCGGTCAATCCTTTACGGCAGTGGGTGACACATCCAACAACCGCATCGTTGGCCAGCTCCTGGCTGGCGGTGCCTGGTCACTGGTCGGTGCACCAAACAACCTTGGAAGCGGCACGGGTCAGTTCCGAAGTCCTGGCAAAGTCAGATAGGGTTCCGGGTTCCGGGTTCCGGGTTCCGGGTTCCGGGTTCCGGGTTCCGGGTTCCGGGTTTTCGAACTTTCGTTCTTCTTGTCCTTTTCGTCGTGTCTGTCCTTTATGTCTTTTCCTCATTATTCCAAAAACCCGGAACCCGGAACCTGGAGACCGGAACCCAAACTGCGACCAGCTACACCTGAGGACCAGCCGGACCTCATCAAGGTCTATGCCAGCACCCGGATTGAAGAAATTGCGGCGGCTGGCTGGACCGAGACCCAGCAACTGGCTTTCTTCACCATGCAATTTCAAGCCCAGCACCACTTTTATCGAATGCAATACCCAATGGCCGAACATTCGGTGATTGAACTGGCTGGAAAAACCATTGGTCGGTTGATTGTGGTTCGCCAGGAAAGTGAAATTCGTCTGGCTGATATTGCCTTATTGCCGGAACACCGCAACTACGGAATTGGCGACCACATCACCAACCAACTGATTGCCGAAGCCACCACCGCCAACAAACCTCTGCGGTTGCAAGTGCTTAAACACAGCCCGGCGGTCAGGTTTTACCAGCGGCTTGGATTTTGTGAAACTGGCTCAACCGACACCCATTTCCATATGGAATACAGGAAGAATGAAGAATGAAGAATTGAGAATTGACATTATCGGAGATAAAACCGGGCCATCGAAAAAAGGATGGCGTTACGTCAGTACCACCCGCGTGAGCGGGTGGGTTGCCACGGCAAGGAAGCTCCACTTTTGGAAATTGGTTAACTCCGATAATGTCTAATGACGAATAACCCCAATTTCGCCCAAAATATCATTCGCACCTGTTTTTATGTTCTTTGTGTCCGTTTGGTCCTTTTTGAACCCATACACGGCAAAAATCAAAAATAATCTGTCTTCGAAAACCCTGAACCCTGAACCCCGAACCCCGAACCCTGGCCTTCCACTATGACTGACCATCTACATCTTGCCCAGTTTCGCAACCATCTTCACACTGACTTTGCGGTTCAAATCAGTGAAACCCAGTCCATTAACCTGAGGCTGAGTGAAATTCTGGTTCGTCAGGAAAAACCCACCTGCGAAGAGTTTTCCCTGCACTTTCACGGACCGGCTGAGTTCCTGTTAGCTCAACAAACGCTTCATTTGTCGCATCCGGTACTTGGCGAGCTTGACCTGTTTACGGTTCCAATTGGCCGCACCCAGGACGGGTTTACCTACGAAGCCATCATTTACCGGTTTTTGGATACAGAAACCAGCACGGCAACAACGGCTTAAACTGTATTTGGTGCCTGGGACTTGATGACTGGTGCTTGGTGCTTGGTACTTAGTGCTTGGGATCCAATACCTTCCAAAAACCAGGAACGAAGCACCAAGCACGAAAAACCAAGCACGAAAAACCAAGCACGAAAAACCAAGCATGAAAAACCAAGCATGAAGCACCTGCCCCCAACTATGCCCGAAATCCATCTCAAACCTATCGAATCAGGTGACGAATCCTTTTTGTTTCAAATTTTTGCCGCTACTCGGGCCGAGGAAATGGCCCGCGTTCCCTGGGATGACTCTCTCAAACAGGCATTCTTGTGGAGCCAGTTTCAGGCCCAGTCCGAACAATACCGGATTAAATATCCAACCGGAGACTTTTCCATCATCCTCCTCGACAACCAGCCTGCGGGTCGGTTCTACCTTGGCCGATTGGACGATCAGCTTCGCATCATTGACCTGGCCCTCCTGCCAGAGTTTCGGAGGCAAGGCATCGCTGGAAAAATCATGGCTGATCTGATGGCTGAAAGCCGCCAGAAGCAAAAGCCGATTCGAATCTATGTCGAAAGCTTTAATCCCGCTTTACCCTGGTTTCTCAAGCTTGGCTTTCAGAAGATTGACGGCGACGAAGTGTATTACTTTCTGGAATGGCAGGTTCAGGGCTGAGAAAACCGGGCTGAGAAAACAGGGGCTGAGGGCTAAGGGGGCGTTAAAAAATAAGTTCCTTGGAGCACGGTCACCCTTGTACATCC
>CAZXCE010000065.1:0-21068 GCA_964639175.1 uncultured Clostridia bacterium | reverse complement strand
GGCGGGATTGTTTCGCGCCCCTGCCGGGGCGAAACGAGAGGGGGAGGGCACTGGAACGAGTCACCCCAGGCTACCTTCTGGCTACCTTCTGGCTACCTCTTCGAGGTGCATTTTGCTGTTAACTTGGCGCGTATGACCCACTGACGCAGGCAGTACGGACTGAGCCACTTTTCTGATTTTTCCCCAACACAAAATGAGGAAAGCCAGATAACGTTTTGCCAGCTTGTCAAAGCGCGAGAAAATCCGACGGAACTGCTTGATTTTGTTGAAGAAACACTCAACCAAATGCCGTTCTTTGTAGAGGTGGTGATCATACTCACGTGGGGTTTTGCGGTTTGACCGGGGCGGAATCACCACCTCCGCCCCCTGACTGGTCAACGTGACCACCAGTGGATCCGAGTCATACCCTTTATCGGCGATCACCGCTCCCGGTTTCACGTCTTGGGTCAACGCTTCACCCTGGGTCACATCGTGGGTCGCACCACTGGTCAGCGTCAACCGGATTGGGGTGCCCAATGCATCAACTGCCGCATGGATTTTACACGAAAAACCACCTGACTCCGGCCTAAGGCCTGGTGTTCCTGACCACCGTTTTTTTAAGGCTCCAGCCGCACGTGGCGGAGTGGTCACGACGCTCAATGAAATCGCGCTTAGTTCAAAATGTACATTCAAATTGAAGAAGGCCGGATTCCCGTCCGCGAAGAAGCCTGCGAAATCCTTGGCCTGGACCCACTCTGTCGGCAACGAAGGTAAGATGATCGTCAGGTTTGTCCCACGATTGGTCGGCTTGGCTCGCTCTCCGCGTGGCACCCAGGCATACCACGGTGTCATCCCTTGATTGACTCTAGCTTTCGTCCAGCCCAGTTTCCTAAATTACACTCCGCACACAGCCACCGTCCACACGCAGGGCCGCACCATTGGTAGCAGACGAAAGTTCGCTGGCCACATAGGTCACCAGATTGGCGACTTCTTCAACGGTGGCAAAGCGCTTGAGAAGCGATGAAGACCGAACCGTTTCAAAAAATTGCTTTTCAAGCGTTTCCAGCGAGATACCTTGATGGAGTGTCATACTTTGCAGGAATTCCTCTACCCCTTCTGACCGGGTTGGTCCTGGAAGTACTGAATTGACGGTGACGCCGGTTCCTGCCGTCGTTTCTGCCAGCCCACGGGCAACCGCCAGTTGTGCCGTTTTGGTCATCCCGTAATGGATCATCTCGGCAGGGATGTTGACGCCCGATTCACTTGAAATAAAGATAATCCGCCCCCAGTTTCGGGCGAGCATTCCCGGCAGGTAGGCCCGACTCAACCGCACCCCGCTCAACACATTGACCTCAAAAAAGCGCTGCCAGTCAGCATCTGGGATTTCCAGGAAGGGTTTTGGCTCAAAAATTCCCAGGTTGTTGACCAGAATATCAATGTCCGGGTGTTTGGAGACACAGGTCTGGACACCTTCAGCCGTGGAGAGATCCACCGCCAGTCCAACCAGTTTGGCCGTCGGGAGTTCGGCCAGAAGCGTATCAATTGCCGTCGCGACCCGTGCAACAGTTCGACCGTTGACAATCACCGTGGCGCCTTCCTGAGCCAGCGAACGCGCAATGGCCAGTCCAATCCCGGCAGTTGAACCACTCACAAGGGCGGTTTTATTGGAGAGTTTGAGATTCATTGGTTTTTCCTTTCGTCTATCGCGATTTTCAAATAGTGCGGCATAGCCTACTCAGGTTCTCGCTTTTGCCCAACTTTTCCTTCCGGAATCAATCGCGCTATCCATTTGGATAGCTCAGTCTATCTCATTAGTTATTGTTCAACAGGTGTTATTGCTTTATTCGCAAGCAATCAATAGTTAGGGATAAATCAATGAATAACATTGATTTTGATAGGTTTATACCAGGAAATATCTGATCCTGAATACAACTTCGTCTTTGAGAATTGATTCTGGAACACGATTTGCACAAAAACCTGAATAGGTGTCCGGCGGCAATAATTCAGGGACTACCAGATTTAGGGAAAGGATGTGCCAGCTATGGTTCAACATTTGTTTTCAACCCAGTCGGGTCACACTTCAAATGAATTCTTCAATCAGAAAAGTATTTTTTCAACAACACGAAAAATGCCAAATAGGCTTGACCCTCTTTTATTGACTGAGGGTGATCCGAAACCCCCTGCTGGAAAACCTGTGCCCAGCCAGTTGCCATCCACCCAGGAATCAGAAAAATTTGATCTAAGTTTTTTAAATGAAGAAAGCCAGAAATTTTTCAATACGGCCCAGATAATGGTCCAGCGGGCTCTTGAGGCCCTTGATCACCAGCGTCATCGAGATCTGGAACGCTTGCGGAAACACACTGAAATGTTCACACAGTTGAACATCAATTGCCGGGCAGTTCGTGAGTTTGTTTCCGAATTACTCAACGAATCCAACCAGTTTCGGTGCACGATTGATCACCAGGATGAACTCCGCCAGCTTTGGATTCGATTTACTTTGTCGTTCGGGGAAGGAAAGTATCAGCGCCGGTTTCCCATCTTCGTGATTTATCAGCGCGAGCCACAACTGGCCACACTGGTCAAAATTGATTTGTTTGAAATTGGAAAAACACATCAAACCCGAATTGGACATATGGAACAGCTCAACATTGGCTGGCTTGAGCACCAGTTTGGATATTTTGTCACCATGCCTCGCAGCATTACCGAGCCCAACCAGATGGTCAAATGGCTCAAACATGCCTTTATCCGTATCTTTCCGGCGTCCTATCAGGAGTAAATGTCTTCCTTCTGCGCTTCAAAACCTGTAATGTATTCGGGATTTCTGACACTACTGCCTGTATAAGAACTTTCCTGACAAGTGAAATGCTTTGTTAAACCGGGTTCACCCAGAGGGTTTTCTTCAGCCATTGGCTGATTTTCACCTTCCGCTTTGTGTGCGGCCTTTGGGAGACAGCCAGCGTGTCGAGCCGATCCAGGTTCAGACCGGGATTGAGCTTGAAATTCTGATTTTTATTGACTGGGGATCCCTGTCTGCTCAGAGCAGCCAGTTTTCATCCCTTTTCCTTCAAGCCTGCAGGTTTATGATGAAGAAGATTGATATGACTCAAAAATTCAACTGGCTCTTTAGCAGCCGCAAGCGGAGCGGTGTGTGGTTTCTCATGGTGTTCGGGATGGTGAGTCTGATGCTTGCCCCAGTGTCCCGAATGGACTCCAACGGATCGAATCCTGACTCAGAGGTTGCAGATCCAGCTTTTTCTGAATTTGAACCCAATTTGAATCCATCGTTGGCCCGTCAACAACGTGGGCAGTTTGTTCCTGATGCTGATGTGACACTTGAATGTGTATCAAAGGCCGCACAACCGCTGGCCGATACAGGATCTGATCATAGTGAACTCGGTCTGGTCAATACAACCAGCTCAGATGGTCGCTATGTTGTATTTGCTAGTTTGGCTTTGAATTTAGTGACTGGACAAACTGAGGCAAATAATGGGCTTGATGTGTTTCTCTATGACCGGGTAACCGGAACGACCCGGCTTGTGAGCCGGGCGGCTGGAACGATTGCGACGACTGGGGACCAGGACTCCAGGAACCCGATGATGAGTGCTGACGGGCGGTGGATTGTTTTTGAGAGCGATGCAACCAACCTGGTACCAGGGTTAGTTAAGGCCAATTTTGAAACTGACGTGTTTGTGTATGATCGGGTGGCGGACACAACTCAGCTCGTGAGTCGAGCCGCTGGTACAACCACAACGACAGGCGATAATGGAATATTTCAATCTGTAATCAGTGCTGACGGACAGTGGATTGCCTTCACCAGTTTTGGGACGAATTATGTGGCTGGCCAAACTGACACTAATAGTTTGCCAGATGTATTTGTGTTTAACCGGGTGACTGGGACAACTGAACTTGTGAGCCGGGTAGCTGGGACCATCGCCACAGCGGCAAATGGTCTTGCCATAGATCCTGTAATCAGCGGTGATGGACAATTTATTGCCTATAGCTCCGATGCACCCGACCTGGTATCTGGACAGCCTGATCTTAATGAAACCGCCGATGTATTTGTGTATGGTCGGGTGTCTGGTACCACACAACTTGTCAGTCGGGCTGCTGGATCCCCCATTACAGCAGGGAACGACTATTCAGTTCGTCCAAACATCAGTGCCGATGGACAGTTTATTACTTATTACACCGCTGCAACCAACCTGGTGCCAGGTGTGACTGATACCAATGGAACAACGGATATATGTGTTTTTAATCGGGTAACCGGCACAACTGAACTTGCCAGCGGGGATTCAGCCCCTGCCACAAACACCGGCAATTCGGAATCTTTTGACCCGATAATCAGTGCTGACGGGAAATTTATTGTGTTTCGCAGTTTTGCCACCAACCTGGTCACGGGACAGATAGACACTAATGGAAAAGACGATGTGTTTGTATATAACCGGGTGGCAGGGACAACTCAGCTTGTCAGTCGAGTGTCGGGAACGACTACGGCGGGAAATGCAGATTCATTTTTCCCAGTCATCAGCGCTGATGGAAAGTTCATTGTATTTTTAAGCAATGCCTCCAATCTGGTAACTGGGCAGGCAAATACGGCTGGCGCCAATGTGTTTGTTTATCATCAGGTGACTGGGATCACCCGGCTTGTCAGCCACATCCCCAGAACGACGGTAACTTGTGGAAATTCCTCATCAGATATTGCCACGATTAGTTCGGATGGGCTGTGGATTGCCTTTCAAAGCCGGGCAACCAACCTGGTCTCGGGCATAACTGATTCCCAAAATACAGATATATTTTTGTTTGATCAGGGCCAAAACACAACCACAGTCGCTTCTCTTCATGCCGTTGGTGCCGTTAGTGTTACTGGGGTTGGTGAAAGTATTCTGAGCTTATCAAGATACAAGCAGAATATGAGTGGTGATGGCCGGTATGTGGTTTTTTCCAGCACGGGAACCCGTCTAGTCTCAGGACAGGTAGATACAAATGAGACACAGGATGTGTTTATGTATGACCGGGTTACAAGAATAACTGAACTTATCAGCCGGGCACCAGGAACGACGGCAACCACCGCGAATGGTGGTTCATTCAATCCAATCATCACTTTTGATGGGCAGTGGATTGCCTTTGAAAGTTCTGCTGGCAATTTGGTACCAGGGCAGGTTGAATCAAATGGTGATAAAGATGTGTTTTTATATAACCGGGTTACAAAAACAATTGAACTGGTAAGTCGAGCAACTGGAACCACTGTTACCACTGGCAACCTTTCTTCCCTCAGTCCAGTGATAAGTACCGATGGGCGATATGTAGCATTTGTGAGCCAGGCAACAAATCTTGTTTTGGGACAGACAGACACGAATGGAACTGATGGTACCGACGTCTTTGTATATGACCGGGTGGCTGGGACAACCCAACTTGTGAGCCGCGTAGCCGGGACGACCATGACCGCCGGAAATCTCCGTTCATTTACTCCGGCAATGAGTGCTGATGGACAATGGATTGTTTTTCATAGTTTGGCAACCAATCTTGTGCCCGGGCTCATAGACACAAATGACTCATCTGATGTGTTTGTATATGACCGGGCGACCGGAACAACTCAGCTTGTAAGCCGGTCGGCTGGAACCAGTACTGCCACTGGGAATAATGGTTCTCTCAATCCGGTGATTAGTTCCGATGGCCAATTCATTGCTTTTGAAAGTGGTTCCACCAACTTGGTGATAGGACAAACAGACACTAATTCCGCCAGTGATACCTTTGTCTTTCATCGGATATCAGGGATGATGGAACTGGTAAGTCGGGCAGCCGGGACCGTGACTACGACTGGGAACTTTGCTTCAACCGATCCGGTCATTAATGGGAATGGAAGATATATTACCTATCGAAGTTACGGATTCAATCTGGTGACCGGACAGTCAGACACAAATGGGGACTCAGATATTTTTGTTTTTGACCGGGTTGCAGGAACAAACCAGCTTGTGAGCCGCGCAGCCGGAACCACTACGGTTACTGGAGATACCGTTTCTTTGAATCCAGCCATGAGCACTGATGGACAAAGAATTGTGTATGCGAGTGCTGCTGACAATCTCATCCCTGGGCAGGTGGATGGCCTTGGGGTATTTAATATTTTTTCCTTTGACCTGATCAGTGGGGAAACCCAGTTAATCAGTGCAGAGGGCGGGTTACCTACGACTACTGCAAATAATGAATCTACTTACCCTCAAATAAGCAATGATGGGCAGGTTATTGGGTTTGTCAGTCGGGCAAGCAATTTAATTCCCAGTGATTACAACAATTCTGAGGATATATTTATCGCCCACCTGGCTCAGCCTGGTGGCGGTACCGCCACTCTAACCGGTGGCGGAACAGGGTGTGCGGGTCAGGCAACAACCTTGACCGCAACGATAGCTGGCGGCACTCCGCCGTACACATTGACTTTGACCAATGGTGGAGGAACCCAAACCGGCACCAGCCCGCTGACCTTCACGGTGTCGCCTTCCAGCACCACGACCTATGCCATTCAATCTGGAACGGATGCCAACGGAAATCCGATCACCGGCAGCGGCAGCGCAACGGTGACAGTTACCTCTTGTCCAGAACAGTCATCGGTTCTGGTGGCCGACACAACCAATAACCGTATCCAGCGGTTTAATGGAACCACCTGGTCAGTCGTTGGGCCTGGAACAGTTGGATCTGGAAACGGTCAATTCCGAGTTCCTGAAGCCGTTGCCTTTAATACCAGTGGGCGAATTTATGTGGCTGACACTGGCAACAATCGCATTCAGTGGTCAACCAATGGTGGCACCACCTGGGCGACCTTTGCTGCCAGTGGGACAGGATTGAATCAGGTGAGTGGGCCACGCGGGCTGGCGCTTGACAGCATCGGCAACCTGTATGTAGCCGATGGCGGAAATGGTCGCGTGGTACGTTTCAACAACGGTGTTCCGGGGAATGCCGTGATTTTGGCCACGAAAGGCACCACTGCTGGGCGGGTCCAAACGCCAAATGGGCTGGCCATTGACATAAGCTTCAATCTGTTTATTGCCGACACCGGAAATAACCGGATCCAAAAAATCACCAGCGCCCACACAAAAACCACACCCAATACTGGAACACAGATTGCCGGGCTCGGATCTGGACTGACAGCGGTTCGGGCGCCACAAGGCGTGGCCGTTGATTCCTCTGGAAATCTTTATGTCGCTGACACGGGAAATAATCGCATCACCCGGTTTGCAGGAGGTAATCCCGGAACTGCAACCTTGCTTGCTGGCGCTGGTGCGGCACTCGGACAGGTCAGAGCGCCGGAAGGTGTCACCCTCAGTGCTTTTTCCACTGGACCACTCGTTGGCGGAGTCTCACTGGTTGTCAGCGATACCACCAACAATCGAATTCAAGGCCGCAATTTAAATGGCACAACCTGGGTCCTGGTTGGGACTCCAAATGGGCTTGGGACCAATCCAGGTCAATTCCGCGCCCCATCAAAGATCAGATAACACAATACTGATGTGGTCGCTTATCTGACAATCAGTTTCCTCTCCTTCATATAACCTGTCTGAACTCACTCCGGTTCTGGCAGGTTTTCTTTTTCTGAAGGAGAGGTCTGAAAATTTCGGTAGGGTACTGATGAGCTATACTCTTTTTATCTTTTTCGGAGAGCAAAACCTGGAGAATCTGTCAGCGGCTGTCCATTTAACCGAAACCATCGTGGGTTTCCACTTTTCAGGGGCAGAAAATAATCAAGCCCGGCTGCTGGATATTTCGCTTGAGGTTTGTCAGAGGTCTTCGTTTCTTTGCGATACTGAAGATATGCCTTTTGGTGATTTCCAGTATCAACTTGAACTCTCCACCCCCGTTTTTCGAGGTGAACTCATTCATCCAATTGGCCTCTACCTGACACGTGAGTTCTCATCAAGGCTCAACCAGCGCTCTATGCTGTGTCTGGCGGGCGTCGAGTTCCTTGGCGCTATCTTTGAAAAAGGACAACTTGTAACTGATCGGATGGGTGTTGTACCAAAATTACACTTCTGTGGTCCCTGGCAATATTGCCCTGAGAGTCTCTGAAAGCTGCCGCAGTTCAGAAGCAATCACACCAAACCACACCGCTACCGCCACGGCACCTGGGTCCTGAAATCCACGAACCCGGTCGCCGACATAACTTGACCGTCCGCGTCTGGGAGACATCGTTTGGGTCGCTTCAGCACCCTGTGTGGCGGCCCTGGCTGCCTGATCAAGCGCCTGTGTCGCCGTCAATCCTTGCTCCAGCCCGGTCTGAAGGGCGGCAATTGCTGGAAGCAAGGCATCGAGCATGGTTCGGTCACCGGGTTCGGCGCCGCCAAACTCCCGAATGGCTTCGGTTGCGCCGCGCACTGCCCGTACCCAGGCCGCCAATCCTTGATTTTCTTCGTGTAAAAGTCGCGAAGCCCGCAGCAGGAAAACCGAATAGAGGGCCCCAGAGGTCCCACCCATAGCTTGTTGTAAGGTACATCCAAGTTCATAAAACGTCTGGGCTGGATCATCAACATCAATCATCGGCAGCCTGGTGAGCATGGCCTGTGCTCCGCGTGCCAGGCTGATTCCCATGTCACCATCACCAACTTCCCGATCCAGTTCAGTCAGTTGGTCGGCTGTACCAATCAGGGTTTCAAAAACTGCTGTGAGGATCTGTTTTAACAGACGCCCAGAGTGAGTCGTGGGGTGATGTGTTGACAGTGGAGGGCTGGTGTCTGCGAGCGTGGCGGAGGCGGTTCGCAAGGGGCGATGCGGCTGGGCAGCGGCATTGGGCCAGGCCGGCGCCGTTGTCAACGCATCCAGGCGGCTGAGTCGCTGATCATCAACACGCATCAGCGAGAGCGACACCCCAGCCATTTCCAGGGCAGAAAGAAATGTTCCGGCATAGGCGCGCTCAACTATGATTTCCCGTCGCTCAAGCTCGGTCAGAGCCCGCCGGGCCACAATCGCCAGTTCCATGGTGGGAGTGGCGCCAAGATTGTTGACCAGCACCACCACTCGTTCCCCTGAGCGCAGGCGGAGGTCCGCCACAAGTGGTTCCAAGAGTTCATCCACCAGCCGGTCTGCAGAGCGGAGCGTTTCACGTCGGACGCCTGATTCTCCGTGAATGCCCAACCCCAGTTCAATTTCATCAGGTGCCAGAGAAAATCCGGGCTTGCCAGCCGCCGGCACAATGCACGGGGTGAGTGCCACGCCAATGGTTCTGACGGCGGCGGCAGCGGCTCGGGCTTCGGCGGTAACCTGGGCCAGCGAGGCGCCAGCTTCGGCGGCAGCGCCGGCAATCTTATGCACCAGAATTGTCCCGGCCAGCCCCCGACGCCCGGCGTGGTCGGTCGAATCAGCCAGTGCTGCATCATCGGCCACAATCACCATTTCGACCGCGTTCCCTTGGGCCCGAAACCGTTCAGCCGCCAACCCAAAATTCAATCGGTCGCCGGTGTAATTCTTGACAATCAGCAGGGCACCTGGTGCTCCGGCAGTGGCCTGCAACGCGGCGAAAACAGCGTCTGGACCTGGTGAGGTAAAGACGTCACCGGCCACGGCGGCGCTGAGCATGCCTTGCCCGACATACCCGGCGTGAGCTGGTTCGTGCCCGCTTCCGCCACCTGAAATCAATGCGACTTGCTGCTGACAAACATCAGCCGCATCTGACCGAATCAGTACCGGTTGGCCAGGCACACAATCCAGACCTGGATAGAGCAGGACCAGTCCCTCAAGCATTTCGGGCACCACAGACTGTGGGGCATTGATCAATTTTTTCATGATTCAACCTTTCTGAGTGCAAAGCTCAACCCAATTGACACCAAACCCAGGTGATGAGCCCTGACTCTGGTTGAATTCCAGGTCTAAATCAAGTCAAAGGGCTTCGCGGTGGCTTGAGTTCAACCAGCGGCCAACCGGCCGGCTGCCATCGGGCAACCCGCTTGTAGATGCTGTTCCAGTTTCCATATTCCGCTCGGAGCAATCGCCATTGCGCTCCGCTCCTCACCATCCACAGCACTGCTTCCACAAAGCATCGGCAAGCTGCTTCGGAGATGTTTGGGTGCTTTCGG
Source organism: uncultured Clostridia bacterium (assembly GCA_964639175.1). Lineage (GTDB taxonomy): Bacteria > Acidobacteriota > Blastocatellia > Chloracidobacteriales > Chloracidobacteriaceae > JACQXX01. The sequence continues at coordinate 11,034 of CAZXCE010000065.1, read as the reverse complement.
ATGGTTTCCGGCAGTGAGCCTATTATTTCCTGGGAAGAATCGCAATTGGGTAATCAACCACCGTATCAGGTTTGGCTGTGGTTGGGGTTTGTCTCCCACCGGTTAATTCCTTTACTCGATCATAGATATAATATTCCAGACCCGTAACCGAGATTTTTCCTCTGTTTTTAATATCAGCCTGCCCCTTGAGCCCCTCAACCAGGGCTTTGGTAAAAGCACCATTTTCCCAGGCACTGTTTTCAAGCGACGCCTGCCGTCCTGTCGAAGCCGTAAAAATCACCGTCCCGTTTTCAGACTCGCGTAATTCCTGAACCAAAACACCAATGTCAGGGTTAGGGGCACCTCTCCGGTTTGACGTCCCAAACACATTTCCGGAATGACAGGTGTCAACAAACAGTAATTTCTTCCCAGCCATGGAATTGATGGTGGTTTTAATTGAGGAAAAGGAAACACCGGTCCTGAGTAAATTGGCGGTATCGGTGTTGTAGGGAAGGAAATAATACGCTTCATCTTCATTCACCCCGTGCCCGGCCAAAAAGATCATCGCCACATCTTTGGTGGTCGTCTCTGTTTTGATCCATTGCAGCCCATTGAGAATTCCCTCGTTCGTCGCGAGCCGGTTGGTGAGGAGTTTGACCGTCACGTCTTCATACAATAACCCTTTTTGTTGTTTCAGAACGCTGGCAAAATCCGTGGCGTCTTTGGCTGGATAGCCCAACTTCAACGAGACATCCGCATAGTCACTCACCCCAATGGCCAGGACGTAAAGTTTGGGTTTGTAATCGCTTTGATCCGAATCTGACCCGGCCGAACTGGCAATTAAACTTTCAGGACACCAGGTCAGGCGAACCGAAGTCCGTAATGGCGGCGCACCCGATGCCGTTGCCACCAGGGTAATGGTCGAATCACGCGGTGGAATCACGATCTGGAGTTCTTCAGCATCAGACTGGACTTGACCGGAACTGGCGGCCTTGATTCGTTGTTGCCCCCGTCCCTGCAGGACCTGATCGTTGACCAGGATTTCAAGTTTTATTGGTGTGGAGGTGGTGGCGGACTTCAACCGGTAGCGGAGCGTCACATATTGTGAACAAGCCGTCGCACCAGGAACTGGCGAGAGGATTTCAATGGATGGATTGGGACTTGTGGCCGAAACCGGGGGCGGATTTGTACCTGAAGATTGTATCGCCGAATTGTTTTTATTTGGGTCAACCGATGTGGAATCAGGGATGCCCGCTTTCAACCGATAGCGTTGGGCTTGTGCCGGATCATTTTTGATTTCATAGATTTGGGCCAGGTAGGAGTAGCATTCCGGATCAGGCTGGATTTTCACTGCTTCCTCGAAGTAGTAAATTGCCTCCTCGTACTTTTTGACCTTAAAGTGAAAAACCCCCAGTCTCTTAATCTCCGAAAAAGAGGGTTTTTGTTGGGCGACAACTCTGCTTTCCAAACCTGAAGCCAGGAAAATCGATGGAACTATCAACCAAACAATCGCGATCAGGTTCAATGTACTGAAACGATAGTGTGCCATTGAATCCTCCTTGAATGATGTATGAACAATGAATAACAGAGTACCCGTGAATCAATCTCCATTCTTCATTCCGAACGGCTCTTCCGTTTGCGTTTCGGCGGCTCCGGCACGGGAACAGGCTTGGGTTTATTGTTATTCGCCCTCATTAACTCAATGATCTCTTCTGGGACGCCAGCCTTCACCAACTTGATGATTTCAGGGGTTGAAAGGTCAAAGCTCGTTCGTTCAGATTTTTCAATCTGACTTTTTACCAGACCGATGGGCAATTGTTCTTTTAACAGAACCAAAACATCCACGTTTCGCATAATCCCGTCATTGGAGGGCTGGATTTCAGGTTGCGGCAATGGTTTGGGTGTGGGTTCTTCTATCCGGCCAAGCTCGTCTATGGCTGCTTTTGCCGCTTTATATTCTTTCCATTCGGTGCATTCTTTTTGGATTCGGGAAATCCGATCAATCATGGAAACACCTGATTTGCCCTCCGAGATAAAATAGTCTTCGGTTGGATTTTTCTCCCTGGCCTGAATGTAATATTTCAAAGCCTGACTGATTTTTGCTTCGGCTTCATCCAGCTTTTCCACCTCAAGTAATTGTAATCCAAGGGCTTCACAGGCCACGCCTAAATTGTACAACCGGTAGCTTTCAGCTTTGTTGGCTGGGAAAGCAGGAATCGCATTCCATTTGTCGAATGCCTCTTGCCAGTTTCCAGCCATGGCCCTGGCAGTTCCGCCCGCCAGAGAATGGTCTTTCACATCACCCAGGAAAACCGTGTATTTGATGGTGCCACGGGCGAGCTCCCGGCGCAATTTCTCGATGACATACTCAATATAGGCTTCTTTGAGTTCATCGTGGGAGGGTGCTGTTTCTTGACCACCAAGAACCCCTGTGTAGGGTGTAAAAAACTCCTGGTCATACACCTGGGTATCATTCCAGGTTAACAGTTCCTGATAGAGTTGGACTGGCGAACCGGTTGTCCAGTCTTCAACTCGAACCAGCCCATTTCCCCGAAACATGGCAGTTTTGCTACTGGTTCCAATCCCGGCGTATTTCCAGATCTTTTCAACTTTGGAAGCCTTCGCTTTTTGGTTGTATTCCGCTGTGTTCAACGACACATAGATGCGAAGTTGGGCATCTTTTTCAGTATATTGAATTCCCTTTTTTTCACTTTGAATCATTCCCTGAACATCGCCCCGTAATCGCGGTTCATAGCCAAATGATTCTTTCCCTCCAACTTCCACGCTAAAGGTTTTTTGGGTTGTGATCAGTTGGGATGGAGAAGTCGCCAAACTGAGGATAACTGATTCCTTTTTCTGAATTTTGCCATCATCACATCGTTTGTTGTCATTACTGAAAACTGTCAAATTGCAACTGATCAAAATGAAAAACAAACCAGTTGAGATCAATCGTAAACCTGATCGTACTTTCATAATCCCCCCTGCCAAAATTGACTGTGTTGAAACGAAACCGGCCTGAATTGCTTGCAAGATTGTGCGGTGGACAATCGGTTGCTTCATACTGTTAAGTACCTTACCGAAAATTTCCAGACATTTTAACTATGGAAACCACGGAAAAATCAAATGCCTGCCAAACCCAATATCTCAGGAAACTTATGACGAGGTACTCACCCAACAAGAGACGGTTGATAAATCACGAATGAACTGGCAGAAATAAGACTAGAGACTAGCATACAGGTATGACGGATAAAAGCAATCTTCCCACTTTCTCCTGTACTTTCCAATGATTAGAAGACTTATGGTTTTTAACAGTTGAAGTAGCCTAAAAATACAGATGGGTTACTACCAGCTCCTGGCTCTACCCTGAGTATGTTTTTGTTATCATCAGATAAAGTGTGGGTTCAGAAACTATTGAAGAAATACCCAACCAGATGCCGTTCTTTGTAAACCAGGCAATCATCCTCACCTGGGTTGTACGGTTTGACCGAGCACTACTACCTCCACCCCTGATTGGTCGTGATCACCAGCGGATCCAAGTCATAACTCTTTATCTGCAAACCAAATGAGCACTTCAACATCGTCGCAACCCAGGTCGCGAGCCAACACCCAGTAACACAACCGCCCTTTTCACCACCCAACTCAGCAACTCTTGTTGTAACGCCAGGTCCGACATCCTCCTCAGGGAGTACTTTCACCACCCGAGTGGGAGTGCCTGACTTATTTGATTTCGCAGTGGGTCTGGCTGAGCTCCAGCCTCGGCGTCACTATTTTTTTCATTTCGGTTGGGCGGCGTTTTTTTCATACCTCTCATTCGAACCAGATTGTGGGGGGCAATTTATGCAACAGGCTATATAAAACAAGGGATCAACCTGTGATACAGTACAGAGCAGAGTAGACGAAACCAAACTGAACGGAGAGGACGTCGCACAGATTCTTTGTGATTGATTTGATGGCGCCCTGCGTCAGTACCCACGTCCCCTTCGGGGGTGACAATCAAATTGGCGACTTCGGGTCGTCCTGAAAATCTATCGCAACAGGTGACTGATGGCCAAAAAAATCATTTTCTGGTTGATTTTATGTATGTGGCTGCCTGTGGCCATTGATGATCTCTGGGCTCAAACTCAGCCAGATCGAGGTGGTTTAGAGAACTCCATTCTGGAAAAAGCGCGGGAATTACGGAAAAGTAATCAGAGTCGAGATCTTCACGCGGCACTGGCCTGTTATGAAACCCTGCTTGGTCAACCGCTGCTGACTTTTCCACCTGATGAACAAGCGCAAATTTACTTTGAGGTTGGCCAGTTGTATTTACAAATCGGAAACCAGCCACAGGCAATAGACCGCTTATCCAGGGCATCAGAGATCTATCAATCCACCAATGACCTGCTCAATCAGGCGAAAATCATCAATTACATTGGCGCCGCGTACCTCAATCAAGGAAACCCTGAACGGGCATCCGGGTACTTTCTCCAAAGCGTTGAGCGATGCCGACAGGTCAACTCACCTGAAGGACTGGTGGTCTCATTGTCAAATTTGGGAACCGCCAAAATGCAATTAAACGAGTACGCTGGTGCCGAAAAAATCTTTTCGGAAGTACTGGCCTTGCGTGAGTCCGCCGGTGATCAGGTGGGTCAGGCAACAACGCTTTATAATCTAGCTCGACTATATGAAATCCAGGGGCTTGAATCCAAAGCAAACGAGGCTTTCGTTCGTGCCAGTGGGTTTTTCCAAACTCGCAAGACACCATCCCCGGCAAAGGCAGCCATTTTCAGCGGATTCGGTGTTTTTCTGGTAAAGCAGGAAAAATATACTGAGGCCCTCCAATACTTAGAAGTCGCGGCTGAACTCTTCCGTTCAGCCGGGGAGCCCAATGGCCAGATCGTTGTGTTCACCGCCCAGGGCTCAATCGCTTTGTCACGAGGTCAATATCAAAAAGCCCTTGACCTGGGTTATGAGGCCAGGGAAATTGCCCGCCAGGCCGGGAACATAGAGGCACTCCAAACCTGTGAGTATTTGCTTGGCAATTGTTATTTGGGGTATTCAGAATATCAACGGGCAAAGGATCACTTTCAGGCAGGTTTAGAGAAAGCTGGTGGTTCAAACCATCTCTTCAATCAATCTCTTTGTCTTGAGGGCCTGGGTGTGGCGTCCTTTTATGAGAAGCACTATCAAAAAGCAATTCAGTACCATCGTCAGGCACTGGCCATCAACCAGAAATTGGGGAATAAGCGTGCCCAGGCAAACTCGTTTCACAACCTTGGCGCCGCTTTTTTTGAGCAAGGGCAGTTTCAACAAGCACTTGAATATCTCAACAAGGCCCGTGAAGTGTTTGAATCCCTTGAGTTCCGGCTGGGGCTGGCGGAATGTTACCTTCAGAGAAGTATGGTCTATGTGGCAGCCAAACAACCCGCGCAGGCTGAGATTGAACTCCATCACGCCGCCAAATGGGCCAAACAGTCAGGAAACACCTATCTGGAAGCCCGGGTCAATTTTCAACTGGCAGAATTTGAGCGATCACGGAAAAGACCTGACCAGGCGCTGGCAGCCGTGAACCAGGCCATTGCCCTGGCCGAATTCATTCGAGGTAACGCGGGAAGTTCCCCCCAGCGGTCCAGTTTCTTTTCCTCAGTGCAGAAATTCTTTGATTTAAAACTTCTGATTTTGCTGGACTTCTACCACAGGTCTCCAGCTCCTGCCCTGGTTGAAGAAATGTTTCTGGTTCGAGAGCAGGCGCATGCCCGCAGTTTATTGGATGAGTTAACAACCCAAAAACTTCAGACAGTGGACACCAGTGGGTCAGTGTGGCTGAAAGAACGGGCGTTGAGAGATGATATCGCCGCCAAATATGCATTGCTGAGTGATGTGGTTGGTCAGCATCATTCCGAACCTGAGGAACAAAAGCTGAAAGGTGAATTGGAAGAGCTGCTGGCCGAACATCGCAAAATTCAGGGACAGATACGGGGTTCGCTGGATCCAAAAACGTCTGCCCTGGCCCCATCACAAATCACACTCAAAGAACTGCAAGCACTGCTTGATTCAAACACCTGTCTGGTTGAGTTTGCACCAACGAATGAAAATTGTCTGGTGTGGGTGATTGATCACCGTTCAATCAACTTTTTTGAAATCAAAGGGATGAATCGAGCAAGGCTGAGCCGGATGGTCACCCAAATTCATCAGCAAGTCTCGCAAACTGGCCAGAATCGGGGGCTCTATCATCCGTCAGGTGGCGGGGTTGAACCGGTACTTACCAAACCGGCACTCATTCTGAGTCAAAAATTGTTCAAACCGCTGGCTCCCTTTTTCAAACCTTCCATGCTGTTTGTTCCTGGTGATTCGTTGTTTGCACTCCCGCTGGCTGTGCTCCCCGACCCCAGCACCCGAAAACGGCAGTACCTGATTCAAACCCGCAAAATCGGCGTCCTCCCATCGGCAACTCTCCTGAAGTACTTTAAGAAAACCCCATTCCATGCCGAGGAAATCCGCCAAATTATTGTTTTTGCCGATCCGATGTATTCGGTAACCGATCCTCGATTCAAGCCAGGGATACCGGCCTCCAGCGAGACGAGTTCCGACCAGAAGCGCCGGTTGCTGATACGGGAAGATGCCCTGTCGGGGAAATCTTCTGACCCTTCACCCCGGTTGGAAATTCCCCGGCTTCCCTGGACACAACTGGAAGCTGAAAAAATAAAAGAACTGGCCGGTTCAGCCACTCGCTTAAAGATTGGCGTAGAGGCATCAGTGGCTGAAGTCAACCGCACTCCGCTCGATTCAGTTCAAATCCTCCACTTTGCCACGCACGGCATGCCAGATCCGGCATATCCTGACCTTTCGGCGCTGGTCCTGGCACTGGTTGATTCGGAGGGCAATCCGGTAGACGGATTTTTGAGAAGTGCTGAAATTAGCGACCTCGCTCTGTCTTCTGGCCTGGTGGTGTTGTCAGCCTGTCAGACCGGGATTGGAAAAGAAGTTCGCGGAGAAGGACTGTTGAGCCTGACACGTAGCTTTCTGGTTGCTGGCACCCAACGAGTGGTTTATACCCTGTGGTCGGTCAATGATCAGGCGACCGCTCAGTTTATGGAACGGTTCTATTTTCATTTACTGGTTGGGAAACAGGACCCAGGTGAAGCCCTGAGACAGGCCCAACTCGATTTAGCTCAAAGCCGCCAGTGGCATGACCCCTTTTATTGGGCGGCGTTTCAGCTCCAGGGAAGTCCATTCTGAATCGGTTCTGGTTGTAAGTCCCTTACTGAAAATTTCCAGACATTTTAACCACAAAAAACACGAAAAAGACCAACCACTTACCAAACCCAATATCTCAGAAAACTTATGACAAGGTACTTATAGATTGTCAGAGAAAGATGTCCTCTGGAAGCGCCATCTTCCTGCTGGCATTCCCAGAAAATATTTTTCTGGAAAACCATACATTGCAGAAGAGCCAGTCTACGTGATTTTTTTCAATGGGGGATAGCCGGTTCCAGCAGGAGTTCAAACGATGCGTAAAAAAGCAGTTATTTGGGGAATTTGTTTTTTTCTGCAAATGAGTTTTATCACCTGGGGCATCACGCTTTCGGCCATCCTCCGCCGATTAATCGGGGAAGCGGGATGGTCCACCTATCCCAGAAAATATACCGTGATGATGCGGGAGTATGGATTCTTGCTCTATGTACTTCCAATTGCCTGGACGATACTCGTTCTCTACAGTTACAAAACACATCAAGATCAGATTGAAGATGGCCACGTCCTGTTGTCAGGAGTCAGCCTGACTTTTCTTCTGCTGGGGTGTGCGTTAGCAGTCACTTGAAAGAAAATTTGAGAAAGTATAAACACCTTTCCAGTTCAAATCGAACGTTCACATCTGATGTCAATTCAGTGGCCGATGTTCCGCAACCGAAGCGAGTTGGTAATCACAGACAGGCTCGACAGCACCATCGCTCCGGCGGCCAGAATCGGGTTTAAAATGCCGGTCACGGCCAGCCCAATGCCAAGCGAGTTATACAAAAACGCCCAAAAGAGATTTTGCCGGATCACCCGCCGGGTTTTGTGCGATAGATCAAACACATCGAGAATTTTGTTGAGCGAATGGCTGATCAAAACAACGCTGGCGGCCTGCATGGCAATATCTGTCCCGGAACTCAAGGCTACACCCAGATTGGCCTGTGCCAGCGCGGGGGCATCGTTGATACCGTCTCCGACCATGCACACGACCCGCCCCTGATCCTGGAGCGTCTGGATGTAGCTGGCTTTTTCGGCTGGCGAGACTTCGGCCAGCACCTGATCGGCCCCAATCTGATTCCCAACGGCACGCACCGTGGCCTGTGAATCACCCGAAACAAGATGAACTGTCACCCCCTGTTGCTGAAAAGCCCGAACCGCCTCAATCGAGTCTGTTTTCAGGCAATCACCAAACGCCAGCAAGCCACAAAGCTGTGTCTCAAGTCCGAAAAACACGACGGTGTGCCCGTCGGCTTCCCATTCAAGCGCCTGGAGCGATTCAAAAACCGGCGCCGTTGGCCCGGCTAGGTGTTCGAGCAACCCACGATTCCCCAAAAATACCTGCTGCCGATCTACGGTGCCTGAAATCCCCTGCCCTTGATGAATCACGATTTCAGTCGCTTCACAGAGGGTAACTCCCTGTTCAACGCCATATTTGCGCAAGGCAATCCCCAGCGGATGCTCAGAATAAGCCTCAAGCGAGGCCAGCAATGGAAGATACACCTGCCTGAACAGTTCTGGGTGTGAACTGGCTGGCGCATGCCTGTGTCCATCCAATCCAGTTGGAATGAGAGGTTCAGCGCAGAGTTCAACGCCGACCAGTGAGAACTGGCCCTCGGTCACGGTGCCGGTTTTATCCAGCACAATCGTGTCAATCGTTTTGACTGATTCGAGAACACTGCCGTCACTGACCAGAATTCCGGTTTGGGAGGCAGTTCCAATCGCCGTCGTCATCGCCAGCGGCGTGGCCATCCCAAGCGCGCAGGGACAGGCAATCACCAGCACAGTAATGGCCCGCATCAGGGAATCTCCTGTGGGGTGACCCAACCAGACACACATCAAAAAGGTGACGGCGGCCACCACGATCACGCTCGGAATAAAGACCTGCGACACCCGATCCACCTGGCGTTCAATCGGTGAACGCCCGCTCAGTGCCTGTTCAACACAGTGCACAATCTGGGCCAGGGTGGTGTCGTTTCCGACTTTGGTGGCTCGAACCCGGAGCACGCCGCTCCCATTCAAACTCCCGGCAATGACCGGACTGTCGGTTTGTTTGGTCACGGGCGTTGATTCCCCGGTCAGGAGTGATTCATCGGCAAAGGAATGCCCGTCAATCACAACGCCGTCGGCTGGAATCCGCTCACCGGCTTTGACCAGGAAACAATCCTCGACTCGCAAGGCATCAATTGAAACAAACCGTTCCTGTCCGTTGGAATAAAGTCGGACTTTTTTCGGCATTAACCGATAGAGCAAGGTCACGGCCTGTGACGTTCGATCTTTGGCAGTTCGTTCAATATACTTTCCGATTAAAACCAGCGTTACAATCGCGCAAACAGTGTCGAAATAAATATGAATCCCACTCTGGAAAGCCTGGACCGCGCTATAAAAATAAGCAGCCAGGATTCCCAATCCGAGCAGCGATTCCATCCGCAACGTGCGGTTGCGCAGTGCCTGATACCCGAGTTTTAAAATTGGACTGGCCGAATAAAATACCACGGGCGTGGCCAGGACCATCAGGACAAAGGGTAAATATAATCGAATACTTTCAGCGATAATCTCGAAATACCCTACATAAAGCGCGGTGCTCAACGTCATGATGTTGAGCCATAAAAAACCGGAAAGCCCAAGTCGGAGCAGCAAGTCGCGTTTTTCTTCGTCGCGAGTCCCCTCCTCGCCGCTAAATTCACTCGCGTGGTAGCCAAGTTGTTCAATGCGTTCAATTAACCGTGTCGGGGGTAAACACTGGGGAGCAAATTTGACTTTCACCAGGTCTGAAGCAAAAAACGCTTCGGCTTTGATGACACCCGGCTCTTTCGAAACCACATGTTCAATCAACCAGGCACAGGAGGCACACCACATGCCTCCGACGTGAATCAGGATCTCTTGACCAGGTGCCTCAGGCGAAACGGTGCGGTTGACTTCTGATGCGGTTGATGGAATCTGCCCATTTGAAATCAGGCCCATCCGAAGGCTCTGTTGGTACAATTCTGTCTCCCGAAAATCATCTCCTGGCTGACAAAGACCGCTTTCAATCAAAATGCTGTACACATTCATGCACCCGGCACAGCAAAAGCGAATGTCTTGACGGATAAACCGCGATGATTCACAGGGGAGGCCACAGAGACCGCACTCCGGGTTCCGGGTTCCGGGTTCCGGGTTCCGGGTCGCTAAATCCGGGTTCCGGGTCAGCAGATGAGGACTGGTCATAAAAAATAAACTCAAGGATTAGGAAAGAATTGCAAACTCAAGACAGGTTATTTCGTCAGTGCAAATTCTGAGAATTCAGAGCTTTCAACTCAAAAACCCGGAACCCGGAACCCGAATTAAGGCATTGATCGGCTTGCCTTTTTCATCCAGCAGAATCGGGTTGGCTCGTTTGGCAATCACATAAGCGGCCACCAGAATGCTCAGAAACAGGATCACGACAAACACAAAATAGGCTTTGAGAACCAGGTCCTGACGCGTTGCAACAAACGTGAACAGTTTTTTCATTCTTATTTTTTCCTTTCCATGGGAGTGATAAAGGTCATCGGAATCGAATCTTCAGTTGGATCAGGCGCCGTGCGGGAGACAAATTGAAAATGGTTGACACCTGCCGGAATGTCTGCCGGATCAACCATGAGTTCAATTTCTTCATGTCTGACTTCGCCAGCTTTGATCTGGAGCGGATTGGATTTCATCACCAGTTGAGCTTTGTCGAGTCCTTTTACTTGCAGGGTAAAGGTTTCGTCTCTGGTTCCACGATTGGCCACGGTTAACCGGAACGTATTGAAAACTTTCCCATTTTCAACCCGATAGAGTGTTGCCCTGACCGGCAGAATATGAACCAGCACCGTCCGCCGCATC
>CAZXCE010000064.1:0-21114 GCA_964639175.1 uncultured Clostridia bacterium | reverse complement strand
TACTTTTTCGCGAACGGCTTTGAGTTCAGCAACCGGCACGCCAGCCGTTTTGGCCATGGCTTCGACGCTGGTTTCATCAACCAGAGCCTGGACAATCGCGCTTTCGGCATTTGGACGAATATGGAGGAAGTTGTCAGCCTGACGGCGGGCAATCTTGATCGGGCGGGAGTTGACCACCAGCATTTGCGCGTCGTGCTTGCGTTCGGCAAAGCGCACGCTAAACCCGGTCAGGGGGCTTTCTTCGGTCGGGTCGGCCCCGATCATCAGTACCGTGGTGGCCGCCTGCATTTCGGCGTGGGTGGCAATCGGCGCGGAGGCATTGGCGAAAAATTCGCCTAATTCCATTGATCGGAAGTGTCCAATATTGGATGTGTTGAGGGCTTTTCCAAAGCGTGACAGGACGTAGCTGGCTTCGTTGGTGATGCGGGGCGAACCGATGATGGCCACGCTGGCATCACCACTGGCCCGGCGAACGTCTTTGAGCCGGCTGGCCGCATGTTTGAGCGCTTCGTCCCAGGTAGCGGGTACTAACTGGCCATTTTTGCGAATCAACGGCGTCTTCAATCGTTCCGGACTGCTGATAAAGGCACTGCCGTAGCGGCCCTTGACGCACAAAAACTCGCCGTTGATGCCGGTCATATCCTTTGAAGCAACCCGGACATACTCTTCCCCGCGCACGCCAAGGTTGATCTGGCAACCGTCGGCGCAATAGGTGCAGGTGGTCACGGTTTCCTTCATATCCCACGGGCGGGATTTAAAGCGTGAATCAACCGAAAGCAGGGCGCCCACCGGGCAAACTTCAATGCAATTTCCACATTGTTCGCAGCTTAAATCATTGCCATAAAAGCCGATCATTTCGTGGGTTCCACGAAAGACCTTGGTCAGGGCGTGGACGTCCATCCACTCTTCGCACACCCGAATGCAGCGATAGCATTTCACACAACGCTGTTCGTCATAGGCGATAAATGGTGACAGGCGTTCTTCAACCTTGTCATTTTTCTGCACCATGTAATCGGCATAGACCGTGCCGTGGTCAAACGCCATGTCTTGCAATTCACACTGACCGCCTTTGTCACACACCGGGCAATCCAGCGGGTGATTCCCCAAAATGAAATCGAGCATGCCTTTGCGCATCTCAAGGATTTCGCTTGAGTTGGTGGTCACCACCATGCCGTCGGTCACGGTCACGGTGCAGGAAGTGGCCAGTTTGGGCATTTTTTCAATCCGCACCAGGCACATGCGGCAGGCAGCCTGCGGCGTTAAGTCCGGGTAGTAGCAAAAGCTGGGGACATCAATTCCCTGGTCTTTACAGACCTCAATCAGGAGTTTCCCCTTGGGAGCTTCGTACTCCTTCCCGTCAATCGTCACTTTCACCAGTTCCATAAAAAATCCTACCTGTTTACTGACTGAATTTTGGTCGCGTGGAGCGTGGGAGTCGGGACATGCCGAAGGCGTTCGGGATGAACGGCTTGGGTACAGGCACATCGCTGGGTTGTCCGAAATGCTGAGGTGAACCGGAAATCTTTTCACGATTCAGACGGGTTCGTATAGTCAACCTTCCGCCCAGCACCACGACCAGGGTCAGTACCACCTGCCTCAGCGGGTGGGGTTCGTTGTGTTAAGTCATCAAAGTCAGTACCACCTGTGTTAGCGGGTGGGTCAGTCACCGAGGCACAAGACACCCTGGCTGTGAAATTTCCCTCGAAATCAATCAAAACTCTTTCCGGAGGAAGGCTTTGCAAAAGACAGGAGCGAGTTTGCACCACCGGGCAAAACCACCGCCAAAAGGACTGACTAAACCGCTCTAAAGTAAGTGATAGGAACAAGATACCGAACGTGTGATGATGGGCTACCCAGGTGAGTGTGTGCTTGGGTTTGAATGATGCGCGCGTATACTAGCGTCTGAAGTTATGGCTGACAAGCTTCAATCGAAAGAAATTTGAAAAGTGGGCAGGTGGAAACTCAGAGAGAACTGCTATGGAGAGTGATAAGGATACAAGGCGAACCAGACGTCTCCTCTTTTTCCACAATTTGGCAGGGTTCCTCTGGTAGTCTGAAGGCTAAAACATCATCTCCGGGTATCATCCTTGAGGATTAAAAAATAGCTTGAGATTCCCCACAATACGTTGTAAGCTATTTGTCATTCCTCAGCTTAGTCCAGTTTGAATCTCAACCAACATAAAAACCAATCGCAAATTTGGGCATCCTGCTCATATCAGGGTATTTGTGCTTATTTTCCTTGACGTAGACAGTCAACGGGATTTTGAAATTCACCCATTCTCAATGAAACCTCCTCTGAAAGCCCGGAAACACACCTTAGCAACCCTTAATCAAAGGGGGAATAGTATGCCAAACCAATGTGAGTCATTGATCAAGGATTTGGCACTGACGGCAGCAGAACAGACAAAGCTTTCAGGTATGTCTGAACTGCTTCGGAAAATCGCTGAGTACTTTTCAGCGTCTGGGTGCATGTTGTGGCAACTTGACGAAGTGATGCCTGATGAACAAGAGGAAGAAAATGGGCAGGATGGACCAAATGAACAAGAAACGTATTTATTTGTTCAAGGAGTTTGGTTTCGTAATGATAAGCAAATATACCAGCTAGAGCCATTATCGGAGCACATTGCTCAAGCTTTGAATGATCAGAAAAACCAGGTCCAGGTGATTAACAAGATCTCTATTGCTGCCAATTTTGAAGCAACTGTGTGTGTAGCCCCTGCTATTCCAGCCAAACACGCGACATGTGGGATTAATCTGTTCCGAGACACTGAACACCAATTTACCGAAGCAGAAGCTTTGAAAATTTCTGAAGCGGTTGAGGTTATTCCAACCTTACTTCAAACCATTCGCAATCGAGTTGGCTTTCAGCTTCTGCTTGAAGTAAATCAGCTTTTACATGAAGCCGAAACGGAGTTCTCCATTTCTTTAGCTGTCCCCAAAGCTCAAGTCATATTGAACCGGATTTGTAAATTGATATCGGGAACCTTCCAGTGTCTGGAAACCACAATTGCCCTTGAGGATCCATTTGAGTCACCTGGTATTTACAAATGTCTTGCCACAACCTGGCCTGAGATGCTTCAAAAATCTCAATATGATGAAACGGTTGATCCGGGCATCACCGGTTGGGTTCTTAAACATAATAAATCTGTCAGAATCATTGATTTAGATAAATTTGATATCGACCTTGAGTTAATTCAACAAAAATATCCTGGGATAAGCTGGAATCAAAAAACTGCAGTTGTGTCTGTTGTCAGCAAACTATCTGGAGGTTTAACTGAAGAAGAGCTTCCACCCCTCACCTTTATGGCGGTGCCGATTGTCAAAGGAGATAAAGTGCTTGGCGTAGTCCGGTGTAGCGTTGCCCGGATAACATCTAAAGAGGAACCAACTGGGGGACCTTTCTTCTTTACTGAATATGAACTTAACCTCCTCAAACTTGTGGCGAACCCAATTGGTCAGTTTTGGATGAATCAGCTTCGATTGCGGGAAAGTGCAAAGGAAGCTCAATCCTGGAAAAAAGTGATTGATCAACTCCGAGAACTAAACCAGTTTGTGCTTTCAGGCATTCAAGGGAAGCCAGTTGATGAAAAACAGATGTACCAGCAAGCTTTGCTGATGGTAAGCACTCAGATCAAAGGCTTTATCGCCAGTGACGTCCGCCTATTGGATCCAAAAACCCATGAATTGTATTTTGCTGAAACCTATGGTTCAGCCTGGGATGAAGGCACACCTGAACAAAAACAAGGGCGATTACAACGTCGGTTTCCAAGTCACCTCCACCGTTTTGCAGTCGGAGTTGAAGTTTTCCAATCTGGGGACACCTGTATGGTTGCTGATGCTCAGAAAGACCAGCGGTTTGATCTAACATTTCCAGAAACCAAAGGATTTCTTATTGTTCCAATCAAAGGCTCTCAAAAAACAGTTGGGGTCCTGGATTTTCGAAGCAGGAAAGCAGGAGAGTTTTCACCGTTTGCTGTAGCAATCGCTACTTTATTTGGCCAGCAACTTGGGCTTTATCACGAACTGAGAACGACTACTCAACAACTACGTGAATCAGAAGAAAAATTAAAAGCCAATGTTGAGCAATTAAGAACTGTACAGGATGAACAAAACCGTGCCTACCTAGATCTAGCCCACCAATTGAAAGGTCCAATTAACCAAACACTTATCAGAACCCAGTTATTGCTTGAGCTGTTGGATCGAACTGACACTAAAGCTTCAGTAACCTCAATTGAATGTAAAGATCTCATGGATCGGATATCAAAGATGCTGGCAATGGCTCGGGGGCTCTGCCGAAAAGCCAAACGAGTAACTTCCAGCATTGGTCTTTTTGCTGATTTGGCAAAAGCCAAGCGCGTTTCATTAGATACCAAGCGATTGATTACCGATGAGGTAATCAAGATGCTGATTGAAACAGCCCAGGACAATGAGCAAATGCTGATTCCGAGGAAAACAGTTCGATTCCAGGTTTATCGAATGAGTATTGAAGTGCTGGATTCATTCCGAGTTGAGGTAAATTGGGATTTACTCGAACAGGCGGTGAACAATTTGCTTGATAATGCTGGGAAATATAGCTTCAACTATACGGATGTAACAATTTCTGGGGGGATTATTCAAAAAGAATGGTTTTATATCTCGGTTGCGAATGTTGGGTTACCCATCGAAGAACAGGAAATAGAGTTGGCAGTGCAACGACGTTGGCGAGGCAAATCAGCTCAACAAGCCACCGGAGAAGGATCAGGAATTGGATTATGGGTGGTTGATAACATTATGAAAGCGCATCAAGGAAAATTGATCATACTTCCAACAACATCCGATCATCGAACAGAAGTCAGGTTGCTATTTCCACTCAGCAATAGATTGTGACTATTTTCGCCTAGGGCAAGTGAACCTGGATGAACACCAACCAAAATGAAAAAGAGATTCTTGAAAAAGTGGTAAGCATTATGAAAATTGTACTTGTTGAGGATGATCCAACGCAGGCTGATTTGATTTCTGAGATGCTGAAGAAGGAGTTCTCGAATATTTCTTTAGAGCAGATTTGGACAGAGAGTGATTTTGGTGCAAACTTAACACACTACACTGAATCTCCTCCCGATTTGTTTATCATTGACGTCATGTTACCCTGGGCAGAGCCAAGCCCCAATATGCCAGTCGCTCCAGACAAAGTTCAACAAGATGGCTATTTTCGTGCTGGATTACGCTGTGTTGAGCAATTAGCCAATCACCCCCAACTACAAAAAATCCCTGTTATTCTTTGCACAATTTTAGATAAAAGAGATCTTAAAGATGACTTAAAAAAGCCGCTGGTACAACAGATTCATTATGTCCAAAAAGAAGTTTCAATGAGAAAAGAGTTGATCAGTCAAATTAAATCTATTTTTCCTCAAAATCAGGATAAAAAATGAAGCTTCGCAAAATCCGATAAAGAAGCACTAATTCTTAATTTATTGATTAAAAGCAATTTAATATAGATATCAGCAATAGAAAAGTTAGGCAGCGGAACTCCTCGCCTTTGCCATAGCTGCGTCAGACTGGTGATCTAAAATTTTCCCAATCTGTTGATCATCTATCGCCTCTATAACTGCTGGACAATAAATTTCTCCAGCTTCAGTGATAAATTTATTCGCCATAACTGCGTCAGACTGGTGATCTAAAGCTTTCCAAATCTGTTGATCATCTATCGCATCTATAGCTGCTAGGCAGATAGTTTCTCCAGCTTCAGTGATAAATTGTTCCTCTTTTGCTCTTATTTTCTCAGAATCACTCTTTAAACTTACCTCATCACTCTGAGCCAATGATGTACTAGCGTCTTCCTGATAACGGTTTTCTATATTTTCAGGAGTATCCGGAGATTCGTCAGGTAGTTCCTGTTCTCTTAGCATTCCCACTTGAGGTATTTGTTTCTTGGTAGATGAAGAAGTTCGCTTGAGATGCTGTAATAAAGAGTGATTGAAAATCCCAACTAAAGTATGTGGGCTTTCTGGCAAAAAGCGGTTTCGATCATTGTCAAAAATCTTGGTGAGAGGTAAAAGCCAAGAAACAGTGCTTGATGGGATTCTGAGTTGGGCCATCTCGCCATTGCACAAGGTGATAGACGGTTCACTAAGATCAGGAATGAAGTTGATAATATGTGTGCAAATAAAAGCGATCCACTCACCTTCTTTTTCCTCTTTAAAAAAATTCGATTTAGGAAGGCATCTGACTGCCCATACTGGCCATTTATACTTATCTGCAATAACAACCAGTTGCCAATCTACGTTGCTTTCCTCTTTAGGAAAAAGGCTAATTGCTTCTTGTACCAACTGATGGAATTTTATGCGCCGGTCATCATCTTCCTCTAACCGCTCTGCCCACTTCTTTAGTTCTCTTCCCAAATAGTCTTTCAAATCAAAGCTGTTGATTTTTTCAGTTACAGCTTCGATTGTCTGTAAAATCGCTGCGACTGGAGCACCAATTTGATTGACAAGTTCTTTCAAGTTGAGTTCATTAGCAGGCTGGTCCTGTAAAGAAGATTGAAAAACATCCAATACAACACGTTCAAGAGGCAAACATTTTGATTCAATCAGTTGCAGATGTTTTCGACCACGTGAAGTTTTACAGATTTTCCGAACTAAGCCTCTCAAAATTCTTGGCGATTTGGTAACCGCGTCTTCTGATATGGATTGAGGCGCTTTCTCTGAAAACTCTGGAAAATTACGCCAGACAAGCAAAGGTCCATCTCCCCAAGAACCGTTCGCAGCACGGCTGGACAGAGAATGAGTTGGCACGAGATTTGGGAACTCGGCAGTTTTCCGAACGATCATCCGCCAGGTGTTCCACAACATTGGTGGGTATTGCCCATCTGCTTCTGAAAGATTCCAGCCATCTCTCATCAATCTGGGATGGAGCTTCAACAACTGAACATCAGGATGATCACCAATCTGCTCCTCAAGTCTTTTCTGGACAAGTTGAAGAAATGCGAGGTCTTCTTTTCCATGTAACAGTATTCCCCATAATCCAAATAGCCCAAGCATCGGATGGTTGTCTGCTTTGATAACATATTGGTGAAGCACTTCTGGTTGAATAACATACCGGTGATGCAATAATGCAATCCGAGCTAAATCAGTTAGCCGTGCACCTTCGTCTACTGGGTTAAAGCCTTCTCCCAAACGTGTCATCAGGATTGAAGCGGTATTTAAATCAGCGTGGTAACTTGATTTGGATTCGGTTCCATACTTTTTGTCGGCCAAAAAAACCTGCGTTTGCCATCCTCGACAGGCAACAACCATCATTTCATAAGTGCCTTCGAATTCTGTTTGAACACGCAAACGATACCGACCAGGAGTCACCGCAACGACACAACCTGCATAGCCGGCTTTGTCATTCTGTTCACCGTTGCGAGACAGATCAGCAATTACAGTTCCTTCGAGGTTGCAAAGCGTCAGACCAGTCCAGGCACAATTCACCTGCTTATCACCACATTCACTGATGAAAATGAAAACTTCACTTTCAGTATTGCCGCTAGAAAGACGATTGTGGCTGGAAAGGCTAAGAACGAGAGCCGATTTTGGATGGTAAGGAAAAAATAAATACAATTTTGTGACGGCAAATGGTGCACTCGTAAAGTAAGGAACTTTGTCCAATCGAATTATTTGCTCTTTTTTCTCAGGTGTAATTTCAACTTGAGTTGTTGCAGCACTTCCCCCGGTTTCAAGCCAAACAGAGTAAGTTCCTGGTATAAGATCACAGCGGATAGATCCTACCCCTGAAGCTAATTCATTCCACTTACTATCCCGCAAGGAGAGTTGAGTAGCTTCATCTCCAGCCTTGAAAAGCACCGATTTTCTCCCTTGGTTTGCCATATAAATTCCTCACGAAAAGTGAGCTTTGAGTCATTTTCATTAGACATTATCGGAGACAACAAACTGGGATGGAGTCTGGTACGGATATCAATCACGCTCTCCGTTCTTATCTCCCATAAGGTCTGCTAACGAGTGAGAAAAGGGAAATTGTCATCAACGAGGATTTGTGGCCGCAAATTATGTTGATTCATAGACTGCTCAATATGCGTCTTAATGGCCCAAGCAGAAACCAAGTTCCCTTGGTCTGGGATGGCTGTATTGAGCGCCTCCATCAAAGCAACAGAAAAGCGTCCTCGGATCTGCTCTAAATACTCATCTTCAAAGGCTATATTGCCAGGCCGCCCGGCTCCATACCCTAAAAAACAAAATGGGTGACGGCGCCGAGTATTGCCCTTCGGTCTCGGAATATCTTTTGCTATCCGGTTATGAAGCTCCTCAGTTCGCATCCAGTCTGGGGTGGTACGGCAACAATCCATCAATAACACAATTTCCTCAAAGCACTTATTCTCCTCAAGCCATTCAACCCAGGCAGAACCTGTGAAATGACGCCCAGGAAAATCACGGCAGACACCATCGGTCAATAAAGCAGTTCTCGCATATTTCTTTGATTGTGAGGCTTGTGGACAGGCACCGTGGCCGGCAAAAAAAATATAAAGCCTCTTTCCCCAATAAGTTCCATCTTTACTTGAGATCGGGGACAGTAATTTTCTAAACGCTTTTTCAATACAATCTTTCGTGGGTTTGATATCTTCTTTGAAGAGGCTTATTGGTTTTCCATTCGCAGGTAGTGACACTAATTTCTTGATATTAGTGCGTGGAACCTTTCCGCCCTTTGGAGAAACCAGCCAGCGATAAAAAATATCAGCATCATTCACTGGCCCGTCCAACTTTGCCCCCCCCCAATATGGATATTCCTGGACACCTACAATGACTGCATAGTGATCCTTATTCTTCCCTGTCATTGAATCCTCCCAATGATCTGCTGCAAACTTTTCAAGGTTGCTTCATCAGAATCAAATCCACCGTGAGTGAAAGCCCTTGATGCTAATCCTGGGCCACGATCTGTACTTGACCAAACAACCCGATTTTCACCAGTTGCCAATAAATAAGACCGAACACGACCAATTGCTGAAAACCTGTTTCCAGGAAAAAGCGTCTCGCTCAAAAATCGCTCCATACCAACAATCGGTTTATCTGCTTCATCTTCCAATACTCCAGAAACCAGATAAAGCAATGAATGAGGGTAAATTGGCAGGGAAGAAATCACACGATCCTGCTTTTCATACTCATCGGTCATGGTAAACATTCGAAAGAAACTAATCCGGTTTTCGCAAATATTCAGCGTGTTGGCAAAAAGCTCGAAATCCACGGCTGGAGCAAGAAAGATGACCTTGAAGGTAAAGTCATCCGGTAGAACCTTCATCTTTTGAATGTGTTGCAGCCAGTGGCAAATGTAAATGGCTCCAGTACTGTGCCCAACCAGCGTGACACAGGGTTTTTGCCCTTTTGAAGCCAATTCATTCAACCGCTTCAAAAAAGCGGACCCACCAGATATAGAATCATCGTCAAATGCCTGAAGCGTTTCGCTCTTCATGGCTTCCCAGGCTACTTTTATTAGCTTATCAAGAAATAAAGCTCGCAATAATTCCTCAACCAGTGTTGCGTACAGACCATGGTCTCGCTGATAAGTCAGTCGCTTGAGAACAGATTGAAAAGCTTGAACCGCCCGATAAGCTAAAGGCATCGCAAGTGTTCCAATAACTCCTCTAGCTCCGGGCATTGAGTTTAGTCGCAACTGTTCCAGCATTTCTGGGGCAAGTGTAGTTTGAGAGGGACTTGATGATTGGAGGGAAACTGCCTCCTCCAAAGTAGCGTTCAGTTCTTCATCCTCTTCAAGATATTTCAAAAGTTGAACACTTTCTGCTTCTGAAAAAGAAATTGTCCCAGGATAGGCAAATGCCTGGTATAAGTCCTGAGCTATATCAGATGATTCTCCACTCAGGATTCGATCAGCTTCGTCCCAAAGAGCTTTCTGTTTTGGTAGATCCAATAATACATTCCCACCTCTTGCCTTGCCTTTGGGTGTCAGTTCTTTTTTCGCTTGCAGAACTACTAAATACCATCGATACAGTTGTTTGCCGATTTTGCCTTGCGTGATTTCTGAAAGGTTCCGTTTAATGACCTTCAGAAAATCTGAATCCCAAACAAAAAATACCGGGTAGGCTTTGGCTTCCTCGTAAACAGGGATCAAGCGTTCAGCTTTCGCAATACCTTCTTCTTTTGAAATCAATCCGCCATGAAAGTGAACCACCAAATTGGGGCGATTTTCGGTTCGAATCTGTTCGAACATGGCATTCAATTGGCCTAATGCAGATTCGTCGGCTAATTTCCCTTTTTGCAAAAGAACCAGGTGATCGGAGTTTGACATAGGGCAACAATCCTCCTGGGCAGAACCCACACGATTCATTTTCAGGCAAAAGAAACTTTAACCGTCACTGGTTACTTCTCGGCCTGATCAGTCATCCCTACCTGCAAACGGTAAAAGGTAATAAACTTGACCTAAAGTCAACGCAACTCAAGCCTATTTTTCTCAGATTGATAGGATCACTAAAAACGAAGCCAATATGTTCCCAAGAGTTAGGGATTTCATTGGAAACAAAAATAATCGGGGAAATTAACAAATTGATGTTCCAGGCTGCATATTTTGTGCAGGAAAATAAGTATTTGTCAACAACTATTTCTTGCTTAAATTCAAATCTTGCAACCTCTGTAATTTCAATATGTTCTATTCTTTGTCATGTATTTGGGCGAAAGATATTCCGGTAATGAAGAACGGTGGTGAAATTTGATTCACAATTGGCTTTACCAATCGCAGAAAGTGATCACTCCGCCTTCAAAAAATGACATCTTTGATTGGTTTCAGAATTAAACTGGTATTTAGCCTGAAAAACTTTCACTCACTGCCTGCTTGATTATTCCATTTTTAACGCACACCGCGCCAGTGGCGTGTAGCGGGACCCGGTTGGCAGCAATTCGCTTTTCATCACGATCAATTCTGAAACTGAAAAGGTGATTTTTGCAAAAGGCGTGCTTTGATGGGCTTTCGCCAAAGTCTGGTCCGATTTTTCGCCGCGCAACCGCGCCAGGGTCAAATGCGGGCTAAATGGTCGCTCTTCGCGGGCAAAACCCTGGTCGGCACAGGCCGTTTCAAGTGCGGCCTGCAATTGCCCCAAACTCCCTGTCGGGTCTAACACCCCAAGCCACAGTACTCGGGCCCGGGCCAGATTTCGCAGTGGAAAAACACCAGATCCGTCGAGGGCCAGTTCAAAGGGCTTGATCAAAGCCGCCGCCGTTTGAGCCGCAGGGGTCAACACCGCCACATCTGTGGTTGAGATATCACCCAAAAACTTGACGGTGAGATGGAGCTTTTCGGGTCGTTCCCACTTCGCATGTGACTCGGGTACCTGTTGCCGGAGGGATGTGATATGCTCCGCCGCCTTTTTCCTGGCTTCGGCTGAAAGATCAACCGCACAAAAAACACGCACCATTTCTAAACTCTTCTGTGTCATAGGTTTTCCATGAAAAATCGAATCAAACTGGCTTTCTCGTCTGTGATAGTGCTCCTTATATTAAATAGCCAGCCAACCGGGGCCTGGAACAACGGCGGACTCTCCGCCCAAAAGCCAGCTCAGGACACGGCAGCACCACAGGTTACATTCCACTTTTCAACCCTGGCGACCGTTTCCCCAGCCAAAGTGCTCGCCGGTCCCCCGGCGGCAGATTCCAAAAAGCTCAAAAAAGATTTCGACACGCTGTTCAAGTGGCAGGAGAAGCGGACGCAAAAACAGATTGAGCAGGCTCAGTATGAAGATAAAACCTTTACGGCCTATCTGTTTGCCAACATCCTCGGCCCGCAGTTTACAGCAGAACAACTCCCCCTCACTGATGAATTTTTGAAAAAGGTGCTCCACGACGCCGGCGACATTGCCGAAGCCGCCAAAGGCATCTGGAAACGTCCGCGCCCGTATCATACCGATTCCCGAGTTGAACCCTGTGTCACGCGCTCAAAGAGTTTCTCGTATCCGAGCGGAAGTGCCACCCTGGGCCGGATGTGGGCGCTGGTCCTGGCCGATATTTTCCCCAAACAGCGCAAGGCATTGCTCAAGCGGGGCCAGGAAATCGGGTTGAACCGGGTGATTGGCGGTGCGCACTTCCCCAGCGATGTCGAAGCCGGAGCCAAACTGGCGGATGCCATGTACCGGCAATTGAAAAAGGATCCGGAATATAAAAAAGGACTGATGGCAGCCAAAACCGAAGTCAGCCAAAAATCACCCCTTGCTCGATAAGCACAGGTCTTCAGAAAAAAGTATAGAATTCAAGCTTTAGCTTGCTTCCATTGAGCAGTTGGACAATTCAAGTTTCATCAGAAACTTGAACGATGCGGAGCAACGGTTACTGCAACTCCATTGCGGAAAGGTCGGTTTTCGCCCGTATGGGCGCCGGAAAATAGCCGGTGGGCAGCCTGCTTTGAGGCGCACCCACCGGAATTCAGTCACCCAATGGCTTGCGCCCGGATGGGCGCTGGATCGAAATCTCAAAAGCGTCGAGGAATTGAGAATCCCGGACCGATAAGATGTTCCAGCGCCCATCCGGGCGCGGGACTGGACTGGACACTGATCCGGTGGTAGCTCCCAAAGCCTCGCGACCACCGGCTATTTTCCATCGCCCTCCGGGCGGGAGGTTGTCAAGCTCAAGTGGCCTTTCCGCAACGGAGTTATTGCAAGCTAAAGCTTGAACTCTGTACAGAAATCAAATTCCCAGCTTTGAGCATCACAACCAGATGTTCAATCCGCTCATATTCATCCAGTTCAGCTTTTTCAGAGGGTGTCAATCCAGCATCTCGTTCGCGTTGAAGTAGCAGATGAAGCCGTTGCTGAACTTTCGGGTCAGGTTGAAAGGCAGCGATTTCCTGTGCTGTTGGGCTGGATGCCAGAAAGTTCAACAGATCCCGGTACACCGAAGCTGGGACTGGCGGTTGCTGCAAACTCAAAGTGAGCCATTCAGGTAATCGGTCGCCAATGTGTGATAAGGCATCGGCCAGTTCGTCCGAGACTTCAAGGGTGATAATAGCCATAGCAAACCTCCATTGAGTTGATAGTACTTTATCAACAGCAATTACCAGAAAAAATGCGAGAAAGCCCCGCCCTCAACCGCATAGTGGCAGGGAGGGGAGGTTCAACGACTGAAGTAAGGATGGTTCAAGAGCACTGGTTTTTGCCGTGGGCCGGTAATTGGCCGGAGTTCGACGTCTTCAATCAGGACCGACGGTGCCACCACCGTGGTCGGTAACCCAAGCAAGCCGGCTGAGCCCTGTCCAATATCAATTGAGGCGCCGCCGCCCGTGGCAATTCGATTGTGGACATACACTTCCTGACCAATGGCGGAAAGCCGTTTGAATTGCCGGAAGGAAACGCCACCAAGTTTGATCCCACGGACCAGTTCTTCTCGTCCGTCATCAACATACACCTTATATATACTGACCGGAGCGGTGAGCCCTTCACGCTGATAGCTGTTGGCGGCATCGCCAGCGTCGTTCACATCCGTCCAGCCTCCCGGCACGCTCAAAACCTTGACCCAGATGCCAAATGGCAGGTTTTCCTGTTTGCACAGGGCAATCAATTCCTGTTTTATCTCAGCTTCTGACTTCCCTTCCCTGGGCTGGATAAACAAATTGCTGATCGTGGCATTGATGCCGGCAAATGGAACGGCTCGACCATGTCCGTTTGACCGGTCAATGCCTTTGCGAGGGCGTCGTGACATGAGCAATGTTTTGAGAATACCGTTCTCAACCAGGGGAACTGGTCTGGCCGCCACACCCTGATCATCAACCTGGTACCCTCCGATCAACGACTGGCCGCGAAAGGCCACCTGGGTTGGATCATCCAGGATTGAAACCGTCGGCGGAAACACTGGACGGTTCAACCGGGCAGCCAGTTCACTTTTGGCGAAACCAAGGGCGGCTGCATATTCTTCCTGCTCGACCAGAGGCGGGCGCTGTCCGGAAAATTGTGGCGGCAACACCTGAGCAAACATTTCGCAGGCGGCCTGTCCGGTAAACAGCACGGGCCCGGAATAAGGATCCGCCAGAACTGGTGCGGTGCGGAGCCGGCTGAGTTCTTCGGCCATCGCGCGAATACGACTGGCAATTTCCGAAGCCGGCGGCACCTGGTCAAACCGGGCGGCATACACTGGAACCGCGTGGCGAATGCGTGACCCGTCAGCCGCCTGGGTGCTGGCTCTGGCTTCAATACAGATAATCAACTGAGGTTCACGCACCACAGTGCCCTCGTTATTGACCAGATAGGTGTGGATTTGTGTCGCCTGCAAACTGACGTTTGATTCCTGAATATCCGGAAACTGGCGAAACACCGCCGACCATTCCCGCACCTGCTGCTCCCAATGGGCCTGATCAACCTGCATTGGCTGGCGACGCACCATCAATCGGACCGGGTCTTCACGTGAAAAATCGGGCAGGGGTTCTTCATCTGAACGATTGCGTAAAAAGGCCTGCTTCCGGGCAAAGGCTTCGACCGCCTGTTTGTACGCCGCATCGGTTCCAAGCCAGAGGCTATGCCGCAGGGCATTGTATTCATCATCAACCGGAACTTCCGACGGCAAATTGATTGAAAAGAGATCCTGCTGACTCAAAAACCCGCTATTGTCGAGGGCATAATCCCCAACCCGTACCTGGGTTTGCAGGGTGCGATACCGGTTGCGGTTGGTATAGACCAGAGCGCCAAAGGTGGCAGAGGTGCTAAAAATCTCCTGGTCGGTGATGACATACTCGACAAAATATGGTTTTTCGAGATCTTTCACCTGGAGCTGCCCAAGCGTGCGCGCCAGTTCATCCTGCATCGCCTTGAGTACCACATCCGGCTCACTGGTCCCAGATGCGGGTGACTGTGCCGGCACACCTGACGTCAATAAAAGCAACAGCAATCCGCTGAACAGTGCCTGTCGCCAAAAGTGGGTTCGTTGATTTCTTGCCATAATATTAAGCCATCCGGTTGAGATCAGTTGGGCCAAAAAAAGTGCTAACCTCCGCACTGAATCGGGGGGATTCAGCTCATAGAGAGTTTTACCTTGTAACAGAAATTTCTCAATTGAAACAGGCAATTTAAATTTGCAAAGAAATTGGAAATTTTTGATGACTTCCGTTCAACACTGCTGCTAGAATACAATGAATTTCCCTTCAGTCACCTCATTTTACCACCCATCCATCCTATATCACTGAACGCCCTATGGCATTTCGGCGAGTTCTTCACTGGTTTCGGCGCGACTTTCGACTTGAAGATAACACGGCGTTACTGACTGCCTGTGCCCAGGCAGAAGAGATCATCCCGGTTTATATTTTTGATCCAGGCTGGCTTTCACGCCCCGATACCAGCGCTGAACGAGTGGTGTTTTTGCTCGACAGCTTACACAGCCTGCAGCAAAGGCTCAGCCAGGCTGGCAGCTATCTGGTTGTTCGCCAGGGTGACCCGGCACAGGTGCTTGACCAACTTCTGAATGAAACTCAGTCAGAAGCGATCTTTGCCAATCGAATTGTTGATCCGTATTTTCGAACTCAAGGCCGTCAGCTTGACCAGCGCTTGCGTCAGCGTGGATGCGAGTTGCGAAGTTGCCAGGATGTGATGCTGCATCCGCCGAGAAGTGTTCTCACCAAAACTGGAACGCCCTATACGGTCTTTACTCCGTATAAGAATAACGCCCTGACAGTTCCAGTTCAAACACCTCAACCCGCGCCGCACCGCATCACAACCCCAGCAGGCATTGCCTCGGAACCAATCCCGACGATCCAGGAGCTTGGGTTTTCAACTTCGGCCATACTCCCCAAAGGCGGAATTGAGGAAGCCCATAACCGCCTGGACGAGTTTGCGGCGTCACGTCTCAACCAGTATGCCGATCAGCGCGACCTGCCGTATCTCGAAGGGACATCGCGGTTATCACCATACCTGCACGTTGGCTGTTTGTCGCCACGCCGTGTTTTCTGGACCGCCTTTCAGGCGCTGCATCAGACCCAGCCGGCCACTGCCCCTCGGGAATCAGTTGAGACCTGGATTTCAGAGCTTCTGTGGCGAGATTTTTATCTGCAAATTCTCTACCACTTCCCACACGTTGAAACCGGCGCCTTCAAACCTGTTTACAACGATCTGGTCTGGGATACCTCGGAAGAGAATTTTGCTCGCTGGTGTCAGGGCCGGACCGGCTTTCCAATTGTGGATGCCGGAATGCGCCAGTTAAACACAACCGGCTGGATGCATAACCGGGTTCGCATGATCGTGGCTTCATTTCTCACCAAAGATTTACTGATCAACTGGCAGTGGGGTGAACGCTATTTTATGCAGCACCTGGTTGATGGCGACCTGGCGGCCAACAATGGTGGCTGGCAGTGGGCGGCCTCAACCGGCACCGACGCCCAGCCTTATTTCCGGATCTTCAACCCGATTTCACAAGGACAGAAATTTGACCCCAAAGGAGAGTATGTGAGACGTTATATCCCTGAATTAAAACATGTTCCGGAGAAGTGGATTCATACTCCGTGGGATATACCGGCCAAATATCAAGATTCATTGCGATGCCGTGTGGGCATCGATTACCCCAAACCAGTTGTTGACCATGCCCGGCAACGTATGCTGGCGCTGGATATGTTTCAACGGGTGAAATAACCAGTGACCTCTGGTCACCAATCGGAAAATTTGTTCGCTTTCAGAAGTAGTTTTTGTTTTATGTTTTCTTTTCTTCGCAACGCTGTGGGTTCGCAGACACGACATCGGGGCATTATCATCCTGGGTATGACATCAACACTGATGTTTGGAGGTCTGGGAAATATGCCATCAGGGCTGGTCTGGGCCCAAACGGAATCAGCACCAGCGCCTTTTCGAACCTCGCTCGTCAAACACTCAGCCCGCTGGCATTTTGAACGGGCTTTGATTTTGAAAGCTCAGGACCAACCCGCTCATGGAATTGTCGAACTCTATCGCGCTCAGGAAAGCCTGAAACTCGCCCGCGATATTTTTGAAACCAGGTTTGCAGGCAAAGAACTCACCAAACCGCAACAGGCAGAGCGTGATCAAATCAAGGTTGAACTTGACCAGCAAGAACTTGAACTCCAACAGTTGCTCGGCATGCTCCAACGGCAAAATCAACGTACAGTTGATGCGATTACCGCTCTGGAATTTGTGGTTGAATCTCCGCATCCTGAAAATATTCTGGCCAGACTGGAACTGGTCCGTGCCTATCAGGATCTCAAAGCCTGGGACAAAGCGTTTCCACATGCCCGGCGTCTGGTGGCGATCCTCAAAGTCAGCGACGAAAGCAGTCATTCGGCCATAGAACAAATCCGCCAGACACTGCCGAATACCAAACTGGCCGCCCGTGAGGCGACACTCGAAAAAGCCTTCCGAACCCTTATTCTCTCAATTGAAGCCAGTCTATATGCCGACCCGGTCAAGTTTCGGGAATACACCCTCGGACAAAAGATTCGGGACCCGCTTGTCTATGCCGAACTGGTACAACTCTTTAGTGAGGAGGACAAAACCGATGAAATGAAAAGTATGCTTGAAGAAGCCATTCGCATTCAGGATGGATTTTGCCCAATTGCTTATTTAAGTCTGGGAGATATGCAGGAAACGGCGGGCGATGAAGCCGCCAAAACCAATGCTGCTGCCACGGCCCAGGAATTATATCTTGCTGCTTTAAAGAACTACGAAATTGCTATTGACCAGTTAAAGTACCTGGATTTTCGCGAAGAAAAAGGTGAATTGGACTTAATCCACATTCAGGACTTGCAAAAAAAATTAAACCAGTTACAAAAACATTGATCATGCACCTACCTTAAATTCATATAGGAGAGTTAGTTATGGCCACCCGAAAGTATAAGTCGATCACCCGGATCGATCGTCCAGATCGAAACCATCATGCGTGGTATGTCCGCGTAGCCTATAAAGGAACGTTAGTCGCCAAGCACTTTGCCGACCGCAAATACGGCGGCAAGCGCAAAGCGCTTTCTGAAGCCATCAAATTCCGCAACCAGACCGAAACCGAGATGGGGAAACCTCGGACGGATCGGGTTGTGGTTACCCGTAACCCATTTAATAAAACCGGCGTCATTGGGGTGCGTCGGACGGTCAAACGGTCACGATCAGTCAGTGAAGGGCGACCGCTGGGCAATGTATTTGAAGTCACCTGGGCACCAGCACCAGGCGTCATCAAACGCGCGACCTTTTCAATTGACAAATATGGCGAAGACGAAGCCTTCCGCCGGGCCTGTGAATTTCGGTCCAAAAAGGAACGTGAAATTTACAAGTAAAACCAGTTTTTGGTCAGTCATCAGTGGTCAGTAGCTCATTTGGATGAATTACGTAACTGCTTATTCACTCAAAGCAGTGATTTCAAACCTGATAGTGCTGCTGACCTTTATCACTCTCAGTTGTTCACCGCCGGGTTTCTGTATCCGGCGTGAACAACTGAATGAATGAAGAAAATTCTGGTTCCTGGTTCTTCTTCGAAGGTATTTATCTTGCTTTCCTAAAACCCCAAGCCTGTCTTTGTCCATCCAGTCTTCTTCAGCCCCAAGCCCTCAGCCCCGGTTTTTCAGCCCTCACTCCTATCGAACCACCTCAACCGTTACCACCTCAGACGCCGGACTTTCATTGGCAAACACGTCCACAGCCGTGAGCCGATAGAGGTACACCTTTCCAACTTCAGCCGATATATCACGAAAGGTCGTGGTGGAAATTGGATTTGGCGTCAACCGCTGCCAGGTGGGTGAGTCGCTGCTTTCAGCGCGGTACACCAGATATCCTTTTAAGTCCGCTTCACTGTTCGAAGGCCAAAACAGGCTTGTCACTCCAGCCGCCGCCGCGCCCGTCACGTTTTGAGGTGCGGCGGGAGCAAACGTGTCTTTGGGCGAGACCGTGGTGATTTCGGCATCATCACTTTCCGTCAACACACCTCCGACCTCGGTCACCGTGCGAACCGTGTAGACATAGGTGTTTTCAAATTGAAACTGGGTATCTTGAAAACGGGCTTCAGTCAGTGGGGTGGTGTTTAATGCCCGGCGGCTAAATTCGCCTTTCGGGCCACGCCGATAGATGTTGTAGCGTGGGGCAATTCCAATCGCGGTTCCGGCCAGTGTTTGCGACGGCACTTTCCATTCAAGGCTGATTGCTGACTGATTAAAAGTGCTGGTTAACCCGGTTGGTTGCAGGGCAATCGTCGCCGAAGGCTCAACAAATGCAAAATTTGAGAGTGCGCCCTGGCGGTTACGGGTGTCGGTATACCGGATGGCATAGCGGAAACGCTGGTTTTGCCAGCTTTGATCAGCCGGATCCAGCCGGTCTTCAAACACAACAAAGGCACCTTCTGAAGCCGCCAGTTGCTCGCCGGTCAGGTATCCCACCAGTTGGGCCTGCTCCAGGAAAATTTCTTCGCGTAAAAATCGCTGGGTTTTCGGCTCATCAATCAACCGGTAAATATCAACCCGTGAAACCCCTGAAGTTTGCGGATTTTTGAGATTGGGGCGCGGCCAGCGAACCAGTACACGATCTCCGCGCTGGATAACTTCGACCAGTTGCGTGTTTTCCATTGACCGCGAAGGTGGCGCCACCGGGTCACCAACGCGACCACAGCCTGTTACGGCACACAACCACCCCAGCCAGAGTGCAAGAAAGATTTTTGAGCGCATGAAGTACTGAATGAATAGTGAAGTAGTGAAATAGCGATGGAGTGAAGTAACGAAATGATGATGGGGCTTCAGTGCTGATGATCAGAATAGCCTCGGTCAACCCTTCAACTTTTTGTCTCTTGCGACTTCGCGACTTCGCGACTTCGCTAAAGAATATACCGACTTAAATCTTCATTCTGGACGATTCCGGCCAGCATCTCGGTGACATAGGCGCTGTTGATCACCTGATGTTTTTCTTCGAGGTCTGGGGCATTAAATGAAATATCATCAAGTAACTTTTCCATCACTGTATGCAACCGGCGGGCGCCGATGTCTTCGGTTTGCTGATTGACAGAAAAGGCAAAATCCGCCACCGATTCAATCGCATCTGGCGTAAATTCAAGCGTTACGCCTTCGGTTTCCATCAACGCCGTGTACTGACGAATGAGTGAATTTTTCGGCTCGGTCAGAATGCGCTTAAAGTCTTCACGGGTCAGCGGATCCAGGCTCACACGGATTGGAAATCGGCCTTGCAGTTCTGGAATCAGATCTGATGGTTTGGAGACGTGAAACGCCCCGGCGGCAATAAACAAAATGTGATCAGTTCGCACCATGCCATACCGGGTGCTGACGGTGGTGCCTTCCACAATCGGGAGAATATCGCGCTGCACACCTTCCCGTGAGACATCGGGGCCGTGGCCGGATTCACGACCGGCAATTTTGTCAATTTCGTCAAGAAAAACGATCCCGGAGTTTTCGACTCGTTCGAGCGCAATCCGGGTCACCTGCTCCATGTCCACCAGCTTTTGTTCTTCTTCCTGAATCAGGTATTCCATGGCTTCCTCAACCGTCATTTGACGCTTTTTGGTTTTTGAGCCAGGGAAAAAACCGGGAATCATATCGCGGAGATTGATGTCCATTTCCTCGATTCCCTGTGGCGTGATGATTTCAATACCGGCGGGAAAATTCTTCTCTTGAACTTCGATTTCAACCATGCGCTGGTCCAGTTTGCCTTCACGGAGTTGCTGGCGCAGCTTTTCCCGCGTGCGGATCATTGGATCTTCGCCAGTTGGTTCCAGCGAATCTTCAACCCGAGGCGGATTGGGCAGGAGAATATCAAGCAGCCGCTCTTCGGCATTGAGATCGGCCTTGTCCTGTATCTCGTCAGTTTTCTCCTGGCGCACCAGTTCAATGCCAATTTCAACCAGGTCGCGGATGATGGCCTCCACATCACGTCCAACATAGCCGACTTCAGTAAATTTCGACGCTTCGACTTTTAAAAATGGAGAGTTGGCCAGACGTGCCAGACGACGGGCAATTTCGGTTTTTCCGACCCCAGTTGAACCAATCATGATGATGTTTTTGGGCATCACGTCCTGGGCAAGATCAGGGGGCAGTTTCTGACGGCGGATGCGATTGCGGAGGGCAACCGCTACCGCTCGCTTGGCCGCCCGCTGACCAACAACGTGCTTGTCAAGCTCCACCACAATTTGGCGGGGCGTCATATCATCAAGTCGGGGGCCTTGATCTTCAGCAATATCA
>CAZXCE010000063.1:9304-21228 GCA_964639175.1 uncultured Clostridia bacterium | reverse complement strand
ACTACTGACTACTGACTACTGACTACTGACTACTGACTACTGACTACTGACTACGTTGCAAACAAAAAAGGGGGGTGGCACCTGCCACCCCCAAATTGCATTGTCACCTTTTGCCGACTTACTTGCACAAGAAGAAAATGAGAATTATCGCACGATCAATTTCACACACATTACAAGAGCCTGGAAATGTATTTATCGAAGCTTTCGATATCATAATTTCTCCCTCGTATTGAGTGCCGGACTTTTACTTCCTCCCTCATCAAAAAGCCTCAAGAAAACATCATTTTTTCCTCAAAATAGGAATTTCATTTCACTTCAAAGCCGGGTAAGATGATTTCCTCTGGGTTCTAAATTCTTTTAAACAAACCAGATACCAGACCAGGAAGTTATTGTTCCAAATTGCTGCTCCCAGCGCTCAAAACCACAGAATCGAGGGTTTTATGAATCTGCACGACCTCAAAAAACTGGTTGAAGGTACGGCTGACGCCGCCTTTGTCTCAGATTCAAATGGAACAATCATTGGATGGAATAAAGGCGCCGAGGCATTGTTTGGGATTTCTGCGGCTGAAGCTGTCGGGAAATTTTGTGGAGATATGGTCAGTGGCCATGATGAATGTGGCCAGGTGTGTTCACAGGAATGCAGTGTCCAGCAGGCCGTGCGTGAAAACCGCCCCATGTCGAATTTTGACCTGCACATCAAATCCCAACAGGGCTACCAGTGGACCAATACTTCGACCTTGCTGGTTTCGGTCGCCAATTCTGAGTTTCCATATTCAGTTCATATTTTTCGCCGGATTGATGTCCGCAAACGATTGGAATTATTGATCCGCGATTTTATTGTGGCTGAAACCCAGCTCCCCGCCGAACAGGTTACGTCCCTGATTTCCACCACCCGCGCCCCAGCCGCCGCCATTGACCTTACTGATCGCGAATTACAGGTCCTCAAACTGATGGCTCGCGGCCTTCCCACCAGTCAAATTGCCGCCACGCTCCACATCAGCCGAACCACCGCCAACAACCACATTCAGCACATCCTTCAGAAATTTAACGTCCATTCCCGGCTTGAAGCCATTCGTCGGGCAGAACTGGCTGGCCTCCTGAAACATTCTTGAATTATCAATTAGCAATAATGTAAGCCATTTCTTTTTATATGGATAAACTATTATTGCTCTTTGGTGAAGCAGTAACAATCTGTTAATTCAACTGATCAGTTTCATCAGAAATATGATGAGGATTCATCATTGTCGTCAGGCGCTGAAAAGGAAATAGTACTGGCGGACAAAGAAGTCCGCTTTTGAAACTCTCTTTGATTCAACAGGTTTGTTCCGTACAAGCGTAAGGTGCTGGGTCTGCTCCGGCCCAGCACATTTTTTCAGCCTGAGTTTTACAGTCTGACTTCTTCCGCTCCGAAACCTGCGAGTCTTTCAGCCCCAAAGTCTTCAACCCAAAATCTTCAGCCCATTTTTTTTAGCCCGATGAGGTTTATATGGATGGCCTCAAAGTCCAGGTACCGCACGAACGCTATCATCAAGAATTGATTTCTTGTCAGGTGGCCTGCCCCGTCCACACCGATGCCCGTGGATATGTGCGTGCGATTGCCAGCGGTGACTTTGAAGCTGCCTACCTGATTGCCCGTGGGCCAAACCCGTTTGCTTCGATTTGCGGTCGGATTTGTGGCGCGCCTTGTGAAACCGCCTGCCGGCGGGGAAAAGTCCCCCGCGTTGATGATGACGGCCATTTTGTTGCGGCAGATCGGCCAGTTGCCATTCGGGCGCTCAAACGCTTTGCCTGTGAGCAGGCTGGCCCCGATTCACACCCAACCGATGTGGTACTCAAGAAAATCCAACTGGCCCAACCCTCAGTTGCGGCCAATGCCGAGGAAATGGCGGCCCTGTTACGCGCCGGCGTTGAGGGAAAATTTGTACCAGCTCAGGGCCAGCGAGTTGCCATTATCGGCGCCGGCCCCGCTGGACTGGCCGCTGGACACGATCTGGCGTTGATGGGGTTTCGACCAGTGGTTTTTGAAACCGAACCGGTTGCCGCCGGGATGCTCGCCGTCGGCGTTCCCGCCTATCGGCTCCCACGTGACCTCATCAACCGCGAAGTTGCCGTCATTGAGGCACTTGGCGTTGAAATCCGCTGCAACACCACGGTTGGCAAGGATATTTCTTTTTCAGAATTGCGAGCTGATTTTGACGCTGTGATTGTGGCCGTGGGCGCGAAATCTTCGCGATCCCTGGGGCTGCCAGGTGAAAATGGTCCCAGGGTATATGGCGGCGTTGACTTGCTCCGGGCGGTTTCGCTTGGCACAAGCCTTGAAATTGGTCAGCAGGTGGTGGTGGTTGGTGGCGGAAACGTCGCCTATGACGTCGCCCGGAGTGTCCTCCGACAGATTGCCTATGACACCGCCCGCACCGCCGCCCGACTTGCAGCCACGTCGCTGGTGCATCTGGTTTCGCTTGAAGGGCTTGAAGAAATGCCCGCTGATACCGTCGAAATCCTGGAAGGCGACGAAGAAGGCATTGAACGCTGGAACGGTTGGGGGCCGGTGGGCATTCTCCGCAATGATGAAGGGTTGGTGACCGGGGTTGAATTTCGCCGGTGCCTGCAGGTCTATGATGAAAATCGGCGATTTTCACCGGTGTATGACGACGAAGATCGAAAGGTGATCCCCTGTGACACGGTGTTGCTGGCAGTTGGTCAATCGCCGGCGCTCACGTTTCTGGAAGATGGTGGAACCGATGTCCAGATGATGCGGCCTGGCTGGCCCAAAGTTGATCCGAAAACGCTTGCTTCCACGGCTGACCGGGTGTTCGTAGCCGGAGATTTAGCCCACGGAACACGGTTGCTGATTGATGCGGTGGCTTCGGGGAAAGCCGTGGCCCGGTCAGTGTATCAGTCGCTGACTGGACGTTCGATCACATTTGACGCTGTCACTGCCCACATCGTGCTGGATCGGTACCGCCGGGAACAGGGCTATGAATCCATCCGCCGGGCTGACATTCCAACTCTTCATCCATCTGAACGTCTGGTCCATCCAGACGCGGTGGTCGAAACTGGATTTACCTGTGCCCAGGCCATGTGCGAAGCCTCGCGCTGTCTTGATTGTGGCGTGACCCCAATTTTTGATGGCAGCCGGTGTGTGTTGTGTGGTGGCTGTGCGGATGTGTGCCCAACGCAATGCCTGAAACTGGTCTCGCTCGCTGAGTTGATAACCAATGACGAACTCAATCAGGCCATTGAACAAACACTTGGATCTGACATTGATCTCACCGAACACTCGGCCATTCTCAAAGACGAAGACCGCTGCATCCGCTGTGCGCTGTGTTTTATGCGCTGCCCGGCTGAAGCCATTACGATGGAACGGGTTACAACTTCTATCTCCTGGAGGACGCTATGACAACCAAAGCCAGGGAGCCGCGCTCACGGCTTGATCCGGAACCGATACCACGGCGGGATTTTCTCGGATTAGCTTCGTTGTGGGCTGCCGCCTCCGCCATGTTTTTTGCCACGCTTGGAATGCTCCAGCTTCCCAAAACCGCAGTGTTGTCCTCTCCGTCCAAGAAATTCACAGTCAAACTGCCTGACACACTCAATCCTGGAGAGGCGTTTGTCCCGCCAGGCCGGGCCGTTGCTCTCTATAAAGATGCCAGTGGCGGTGTCTATGCGGTTTCCACGATTTGTACGCATCTGGGGTGTGTTGTGAAACAAACCACAGACGGATTTGAATGCCCCTGCCACGGCTCGCGGTTCACCAGTGACGGCGAGGTTACCAAAGGTCCGGCACCACAGGCCCTGCCGTGGCTCAAAGTGACTGGAAGCGGCACGAGCGTAACCATTGACGAAGGTACAACGGTTGAATCCGGAACCAAGGTGACGATATGAGCAGTGTTGCACCACCATCCGACTCTCGGCCAGCCGTCCGGTCTGGAATCCAGCCCCAGGGTGACGGGATACATCCTGTGGCACCTCCCGGTTCGGCATTACAAATGTTTTGGGAAAACCTGCTGGCGGTGCCCTATCGGCTGCGTGACACCGCGTTTCGTGGTGGCACGCCCAATACTGATCGGACGCGCTCAACGTTTGTTTTCGGCAATGTTTTCCTGCATTTACACTCAGTGCGAACTCACCGCTGGAGCCTCCGCTGGGCAACGACGGCAGGTTTGGGGATTGCCAGTCTGGCTGCGTTTCTTATTACATTAATCACCGGCGTGTTATTGATGTTTTATTATAAACCTTACCCGGACGTCGCCTATCTTTCGATCAAGGATATTCATTTCGTGGTGCCAACCGGGCGATTGATTCGCAACATCCACCGCTGGGCAGCCAATGTGATGGTGGTCACGGTGCTCCTGCACATGGCCCGCACCTTCTTTACTGGCGCCTATCGCAAGCCACGAGAGTTTAACTGGCTGATTGGAATGGGGTTACTGGTTACGACGCTTGGGCTTTCGTTTACTGGATACCTGTTGCCCTGGGATCAACTGGCGTACTGGGCAATTACCATTGGTGCCAATATTGCCCAGTCGCCACGCGAAATTACCGATGCAGTCGGCGTCACGGGCTGGTTTGACCCTGGTGGATTGAACCGCCTGTTGCTGCTTGGATCAGACACGGTCGGCCCAGAAGCCCTGATTCGGTTTTATTTACTCCACATCATGGTGTTGCCGCTGATGCTGACCGCATTGATGGCCGTGCATTTCTGGCGAATCCGAAAAGATGGCGGATTGGCCCGCCCGGCGGATGCAGATGCAAGGGTCGAGGCTCCGGAAGGCTCGGTCTATCCAGTGTTTACGCAACTCGCCACCAAAACCTATCAACTGGCGGCAATTGTCAAAGGCAAAACTTCAGCCGTTGGCAAGGGCCCGGAAGGGACCGTTCCATCGATGCCGCATCTCTTTTATGCCGAGATGGCGGTGTTGATGGTGATCGTGCTGGTCTGTGTCGCGCTGGCGCTCATCACCGACGCACCACTCAAGGAACTGGCCAACCCAGCCGTTCCTGAAAATCCAGCCAAAGCCCCCTGGTACTTTCTCGGCTTGCAGGAAATGGTCTCGTTTTCAGCTTTTATGGGCGGAATCGGAATTCCAACTATCGTCTTGATTGGATTGGGTTTAATTCCCTTCCTGGACCGGGAAGAGTCAGGCACGGGTGAATGGTTTGGCGGCCCTGGGGGCTGGCCGCTCGTCAAACAATCCATCTGGGTTGGGTTGATTTCCTCAATTGCGATTGATGCCTTTGCAATTCGGTTCGGGTGGCTGCGGGAATGGATTCCACACATTCCGCAACTGGTGATTACATTCATCAATCCAGGCACGGTGTTGACGCTGGTGTACGCCCTGTACTCGGTATGGCTGGTCCGACGATATAACTCGACTCGTGCCGGAGCGCTTGGACTCTTCACCTGTTTTTTGTGTGGGTTTATTGTCCTGACCATTGTCGGCACCTATTTCAGAGGACCGAACTGGGTATTTTACTGGTCACCGGCGGACTGGCCAAAGCATTAGCTTCTATGGAGTGCTGTGACTT
Organism: uncultured Clostridia bacterium; assembly: GCA_964639175.1. GTDB lineage: Bacteria > Acidobacteriota > Blastocatellia > Chloracidobacteriales > Chloracidobacteriaceae > JACQXX01. Next base: position 15,699 of record CAZXCE010000063.1, on the reverse strand, counting down.
GTCACAGCTTTGGGTTCCAGCGACTTGTCGCTGAATTGTTTCATTTCTACGGCGACAAGTCGCCACAAACGAAAGCGCCGACAAGTCGGCGCACTCCAAAGATTATGAACAAGAACAAGTATTTGCTGCTCTGGTCAAGTGTAGGGGTTTTGCTGCTGCTGGTTCTTGCCGCCGTGGATGAAAACTTCTTGAAAGACTGGCGACGAATCCAGAGTGCCACCCGCTCGGCTGATGGTCCAATCGAAGTTCGCCTGCGTCAGGTCATCAACCCAACGCTCAAAATTTCGGACCGCTGTGTGTCGTGCCACGTCGGGATGGCACCAGGCGAACAGGGGGTGACCGGCCCAGCCGTGGTTGCCGCTCATCCGCCCGTGGTTCACGACCCAACCGAATTTGGCTGCACGACCTGTCACGGGGGGCAAGGACTGGCCACCGAAAAAGCCGACGCACACGGTGACGTTCATTTCTGGCCGGAACCGATGCTCCCAAGCCGGTATAGTTACGCCGGGTGCGGTACCTGCCACGCCCCGACCGGTATTCCCAATGCTGCCAGCCTTGAAAAAGCCCAGAGCACTTTTGAGCGGCTTGATTGTCTGGCTTGCCATCGGGTCAATGGTCGCGGTGGAACTCAGCGTCCAGGCGGTGGCGGGATGGAAGGTCCTGACCTGAGCCGGGTTGGGGTCACCGGGTATCGTCCAGACTGGTATCAACTCCACGTTCAAAAGAATCAACAGGCAGCCGACGGTCCCTGGAAAACCTCGTTTGGCCAGATCAATGAGGCCGACCTGACTGCCATTCAAATGTATCTGGCGACCCGCGTCGGGGCACCAAAGTTGATCGAAGCCAAGGCCACGTTTCTTTCACTCGGCTGCATGGGGTGTCACAAAGTGAGCGGCATCGGAGGCGACGCCGGCGTTGACCTCTCGCGAAGCGGTGAACGCGACCCTGGCCAACTGAATTTCGCCCATATTCCAGGCCAGCCAACGCTTGCCAACTGGCTCGCTGAGCACTTTCGGTCACCGATTGGCATTGTTCCCGGTTCGCAAATGCCGATGATGCGGCTTTCAGAAGCCCAAATTGATCAACTCACAATGTATGTGCTGTCACTCAGGCGGCGCGAACTGCCCGGAACATACCTGCCCAAAGATCAGGTGCGGGTGCTCCGATTTAGTGAACGCGAATTTGCCCGCGATGGGGCCACGATGTACAGCGCGTTGTGCTCGGCCTGCCACGGCGCCAAAGGGCAGGGTGTTCGATATCCGGGACTTCCGCCGTTTCCAGGCATTACCAACCCGGATTTCATCAACCTGGTGTCAGATGAATTTTTGACTGAAACCATTACCAGTGGTCGCCCAGGACGAAAAATGCCGGCCTGGGGCGGGTCAGGAACGGCGCTGAACCCCGAGGAAATCAAAGCTATCGTGGGGTATCTGCGCCAGGTTTCGGCCATGACTCCAGTTGTCGAAACGACACCGCCACGGTGGGCGAAAGGCAATCCGATCCAGGGTGAAAAACTCTTTGCCGCTAATTGCAGCGGCTGCCACGGCACCAAAGGCGAAGGAAACGAAGGCCCGGCGCTCAACAATCAGGTTTTCCTGAAATCAGCCACTGATCGCTTTCTGGTTGAAACCATCACCCAGGGGCGCCGGGGAACGGTGATGGCGGGCTTTTCACAATCATCCACGGTGCGACCGGCGCTGACCCCGGCTGAAATTGAATCCATCGTGACTTTTATGCGCTCCTGGGAGGGGAAAAAACGATGAAAAAGGAACTTTCACGACGTGATTTTCTGAAGATGGCTTCAACGGCGGGGTTTGGCGCCCTGATTATCTCCTCCACCAAAGCGTGGGGGCTGGATGCCATTACCAACCCGCTGGCTGTCTACCCTGACCGTGGATGGGAAGCCGTCTATCGGGACCTCTGGAAGTATGATTCAAAGTACACGTTCCTCTGCGCCCCAAACGACACCCACAACTGCATTCTCAATGCTCACGTTCGCAACGGCGTTGTCACGCGCATTGGACCGACCATGCGGTATGGCGAAGCGAAAGATTTAGCCGGTAACGGCACCACGCACCGCTGGGATCCACGCGTCTGTCAAAAAGGTCTGGCCCTGACGCGCCGGTTTTATGGTGATCGCCGGGTAAACCAGTGTATGGTTCGCGCTGGATTCAAACGCTGGTATGAGGCCGGGTTTCCCCGCGAGTCTGATGGAAAACCACCCGTTGAATACTTTCAGCGGGCACGTGATGAATGGGTGCGGATGTCGCACGACGAAGCGGCCAAAATTGTGGCGGCAGCGTTGAAAAATATCGCTGAAACCTACACTGGCGAAGCCGGAAAAGAACGGCTCAAAAAACAACACTATGACGAGGCCACTATCGAGGCCACCAAAGGCGTCGGGACACAGGTTTTGAAATTCCGTGGCGGCATGCCCTTGCTTGGCATTACCCGGGTGTTTGGACTGTACCGGATGGCCAACTCGATGGCGCTGCTCGATGCGCACATTCGCAAAGTCGGCCCCGATCAGGCACTTGGTGGATGCGGGTTTGACAACTATTCGTGGCACACCGATTTACCGCCGGGCCACCCAATGGTCACCGGGCAACAAACGGTTGAATTTGATTTGAATTCGGTCGAACACGCCAAAACCGTGGTGGTTTGGGGCATGAACTGGATTACGACCAAGATGCCCGATGCCCACTGGCTGACCGAAGCCCGGCTCAAAGGCACGCGAATCGTCGTGATTGCCTGTGAATATTCGGCCACAGCCACCAAAGGCGATGATGTACTGGTGGTTCGTCCCGGCACCACACCGGCCCTGGCGCTCGGGTTTGCCCACGTGATTATGCGCGATCATTTGTATGATCAGGAATATGTCCGCCAGTGGACCGACCTGCCGGTGCTGGTCCGGATGGATACCCTCAAATACCTGCGGGCCGAAGAAGTCACCGGCCAAAAGCCCGGCGAACTCAAAAACTACATTCAACTCCTGAAAGAAGGCGAAAAAGAACCGCCAGCCGCCACGCACACCGGACACGTGATTCCAGAGAAAATGCGCCAGGAATGGGGTGATTTTCTCTGGTGGGACCGGGCGTCCAACAGTCCAAAACCGATGACCAGAGACGAAGTTGGTAAGATCTCGAAAATCGGCGATGCCTTGCTCGAAGGCACGGTGGAAGTCCAGCTTGCCGATGGGAACAAGGTCCGCTGCCGACCTGTCTATGATCTGGTGAAAGAATATGCCGCACACTTTGATCCAAAAACGGTCGAGGAACTGACCTGGGCGCCCGCTCACGCCGTTGAATCACTGGCCCGCCTCTTTGCCAAAGATCCGGGTACGACGCTCTTTGCCATTGGCATGGGACCAAACCAGTTTTTCAACAATGACAACAAAGATCGTGACATTTTCTTGCTTGCCGCACTCACGGGAAACGTCGGGAAAATCGGCGGAAACGTTGGTTCGTATGCCGGAAACTACCGGGTGGCGCTCTTTAACGGTTCGCCACAATACATCAACGAAAACCCGTTTGATATCGAACTCGACCCAAACAAGCTGGCCCGGCCCAAACAATACTGGAAACCCGAGTCAGCACATTACTACAACCACGAAGACCACCCGCTCCGGGTTGGGAACAAACTGTTAACCGGCTCAACCCATATTCCAACTCCGACCAAATCGCTGTGGTTTGCCAATGCCAATTCCATTCTGGGCAATGTCAAATGGCATTACAACACGGTGATCAATGTCTTGCCGCGCATTGAAATGATTGCGGTTCAGGAATGGTGGTGGTCAACCTCGTGCGAATGGGCAGATGTTGTGTTTGGGGTTGATTCGTGGGCCGAACTCAAACACCCGGATATGACCGCTTCGGTCACCAATCCGTTTTTACAAATCTTTCCGCGCACACCGCTGCCGCGCATTTTCAACACGCTCGGGGATATTGAGGTACTCTCGCTGGTTGGGGCCAAGATGGCGGAACTCACGAAAGACAACCGGTTTAATGACTACTGGAAATTTGTCCGGGAACAACGAACCGATGTCTATTTACAACGGATCCTCGATACCTCGACCAACACCAAAGGCTATAAAATTGATGATCTGGAAGCCAAAGCCCGCGAAGGCATTCCAGCCCTGATGAACAGCCGCACCACGCCGAAAGCCGTTGGGTATGAACAAACTGAGGATTCGCAACCCTGGTACACCAAGACCGGACGGCTCGAATTTTACCGTGAAGAAAACGAATTTATCGAAGCCGGCGAGAATCTGCCGGTCCATCGCGAACCAGTTGATTCGACCTTCTATGAGCCCAATGTGATTGTGGCGCCGAAAAATCACGAAGCCATCCGGCCTGACGGGCCAGAAAAGTATGGCGTCAAGCGGGATGATCTTTCGTGTGAAACGCGGTGTGGCCGCAACGTGGTCAAAACCTGGGCCGAAACCAAAATTTCGCCTCATCCGCTGGCCAAAGATGGGTACAAGTTTATTTTCCACACGCCGAAGTATCGCCACGGGTCACATACCACGCCGATTGACACCGATATGGTGGCGATTCTCTTTGGACCATTTGGGGATATTTACCGCCACGACAAACGCAGCCCGTTTGTGACTGAAGGCTATGTGGACATCAACCCTTCGGATGCGCAAGCCCTCGGTGTCGAAGATGGCGATTATGTCTGGATTGATTCCGACCCGGAAGACCGACCGTTCCGGGGCTGGCAATCCAACGAAGCTGATTATGCCTTTGCCCGGTTGCTGTGCCGCGCACGGTATTACCCTGGCACTCCGGTTGGTGTGACGCGGATGTGGTTCAACATGTATGCCGCCACGCCCGGCTCGCAGCAAGGTCAACGCGAACGCCCCGACGGACTGGCCAAAAATCCTCGCACCAATTATCAGGCCATGTTCCGCTCTGGTTCGCATCAGTCAGCAACGCGAGGCTGGTTGAAACCAACCTGGATGACCGATTCGCTGGTTCGCAAAGCCATGTTTGGTCAGGGAATCGGCAAGGGATTTCTGCCCGATGTCCATTGCCCAACCGGCGCACCTCGCGAATCCATTGTCAAAATCACCCGTGCCGAACCCGGCGGCCTCGAAGGTGTCGGCTTATGGCGGCCAGCATCACTTGGCATCCGACCCCGGTATGAATCACCGGAAATGAAACGGTATCTGGCCGGTGAATTTTACACCGACGACAAGGAGAAATAGGTATGGCACGCGTCTATAACTGGCAGCTTGGGCGGGAAATGTCCTACTGGTATCCGGAAGACCGACCGGAAAAACAATTTGCCGCCGTTTTTGACATCAACAAATGTATTGCCTGCCAGACCTGTACGCTGGCCTGCAAAACCACCTGGACCTCAGGAAAGGGCCAGGAATACATGCTCTGGAACAACGTCGAGACCAAGCCTTATGGGTTTTACCCGCTTTCGTGGGATCTCAAGTTGCTCAATATGCTCGATGGGCAAAAGTGGAATGGCTCAATGTATGAAGGTCAAACCATTTTTGAATCAGCACCGGCTGGCGAACGCGTTATGGGCTGGCGTCCCGAAGAGTTTGACTATGCCTATCCCAATGTCGGTGAAGATGATTGTGCCGGTCACATCGAAAACGGCGCCAGTCTGGCCGTTCCACACCTGACCTGGTTTTTCTATCTGGCCCGCATCTGCAACCACTGCACCTATCCGGGATGTCTGGCCTCCTGTCCACGCGGGTCAATTTATAAACGGCAGGAAGATGGCATTGTCCTGGTGGATCAAAATCGCTGTCGCGGGTATCAGGAATGCGTCAGAGGTTGTCCCTACAAGAAAGTCTTTTTCAACCCGATGACCGGGACTTCGGAAAAGTGCATTGGTTGTTTTCCAAAGATTGAAACCGGCCTGCAACCCCAGTGTTTTGTGAATTGCATTGGGAAAATCAGACTGGCCGGGTGGATCTCTAAACCCGAAGAAGCCAAAGCCGATAACCCAATTGACTATCTGGTTCACATCAAAAAAGTGGCGCTTCCACTCTTTCCACAATTCGGCCTGGAGCCAAACATTTATTACATTCCACCGCTGCACGCGCCGACATCTTTCCTGACCCAAATGTTTGGACCGGGTGCCATTGAGGCGCTTCAGACCTATCGCAATGCACCACAGGACCTGGATATGGCGGGATTGCTGGGGTTGTTTGGGTCAACCGAATCAATTGTTCCGAAGTGGCGCCGGGATGGCGACTGGGTGATTGGCATGAGCGAAGCTGGTGCAGAGGTTGTCCGGGTGCCGCTCAAAGAACCAGTTCACGTCCGACCTGCCTTTGACAAGCTCTATCAAATCGGGCGGTTGAATTGTCCATGAAGTCAGTCGTCAGTCGTCAGTCGTCAGTCGTCAGTCGTCAGTCGTCAGTCGTCAGT
>CAZXCE010000063.1:0-9204 GCA_964639175.1 uncultured Clostridia bacterium | reverse complement strand
GTCGTCAGTCGTCAGTCGTCAGTCGTCAGTCGTCAGTCGTCAGTCGTCAGTCGTCGAGCGTTAGGGTTTTGAATTGTCTGTCAAGTGTATTTGGTGCTATTTGAGTCATTTAGGAACAATTCTTTTCAAGAACTCCACGGATTCAACTATCCGGGTTTTATCTACTGACTACTGACTACTGACTACTGACTTTTGAAAACAAAAAAACCCTGAAATCTGACAGGAATGCACTGCGTCTCATCCCTTCCGTTCCAGCGGTGGATACACTGTCGATTTCAGGGTCGTATTTAAAATTGAGAGTTCAATAAAGGGGGCACGACAAGCCAGTGCCCCCTGGGTTCGATTGATGTTCAGGCAACAATCGAGGCTTTGCGTGATTGTGAAATTTCTAAAACTGTTTCCATGTCGGAAATGCTCCGCCGAAAATTGCGTGTGGCTTCAATGAGCTTATTTCGTTCTGCTTCACCACATTTCCCATACAATCCGGCCAGGCAGTCTCTGACACTGTCCAATCCACTCCGCATGCGAATCAAAATCCGACGCAGCCGGAAAACCTGCGATTCCAACCCGTGGCTGATATCTTCTGGATGGAGCTGGTCAATCTCGCGCTCCAGTGAATCATTCAAGGCATTCATTTGCTCTCGAACCGTGGTCAACTGTCCCAATGACCACATACACAGCGGGAATTCGCCAATGGTGGGTTCCTGTTTGAGGTTAGTACAGTGCATGGTTTGATCCGGGCCTTTTTTCCAAAAAGCACAATCGTCAGGGATATGATCCAGAAGCTCAGCCAGTTGCACCGCGTCGAAGTACATGGTGTGCAAGTGATGAAGGAAAAACATGGGGCACTCTCGCTTCTCAACTTGACGGCTTTTAACTTGGGGCAACACGGGGGGAATTTCCGGACGTTCAGAAGGTCGAGCTGACTTGAGTTGTATTTGGGTTTGCATGACCGACATTTCGAATAATTGAATAAAATTGGTTATACCATTTTGGAGTGAGCGCCTTGTATTAGGAAACAGTCAAGTAATTCAATCAAATGAGCTTAGCGAACTACTGACTACTGACTACAAACTGGTATTCTAAGTTCGCTTTAATCCGCTCCACAAAACCGGAGTAAGGTTTGTTCACCTGAGACAGATTCAATTTGTAAAGATTCGTCGCATCCACCGTTTGATCGTTCAAGACAAACTTGCTTTGGGTTCCGAATGGTATGCGTTACCTGAGCGCCGGCTTTTTCGCCAACGGTAATCAGGATGTTATTGGCACCGCTTCCTTTGATATCAACCGCAATCCCCGCCAACGGCACATTCTTTGCTTCGACCTGCGCGCCGATTTCATCGGTGAAAATTTCCATTGAAACCAGCCAGCCATGATGCTCGCAACTAAAGCTATTAAAAAAATGAACCCACTCTTCGCGTGGGATGACCGCTGTATACATAGACGCTCTCCTTCTTGCCGCTGCGAAGGCGATTGATGAACTGTGGATTTTTCAGATTGGATGCCTGTAATTCTTCAAGAGAGCAAACGCTATGCCAGGGTGAAACGAGCGGGATATCACCGGTTTGGGGGGAATATGGGGCGTGAAATGAGGAAAAATTCAGTAGGCGGGAAAAAGTGCGCAGGAAAAGAGAGAGTGAAAGAGTGAAGGAGCGATGTGGTTATTCCACAAGTTCACTCCTTCACTTTTTGCTTATTTAGCGCCAGACACGGCGGCAAACGATGCGTCGAGTGCCTCGACCAGTTCGTCTACGTTGTCCTTGGAAGCAATCATCGGCATGCCGGTGCGGATGACGTTTCCGTACAGTCCGCCTTTTCCGATCAAGACGTTTCGTTTCTTGGTTTCTTCAAAGACTTCGGCCAGTCCTTGTGGATTGGGTTCCTTGGTGGTGCGGTCTTTAACCAGTTCCAGACCAAGCATCAGACCCATTCCCCGGACATCTCCAATGATGGCGTATTTTTCCTTCAGACCGTCGAGTTTTTCACGCAGGTAGGTGCCGACCACTTTGACGTGGGCGCGCAAATCTTCTTCTTCAATGGTTTTAATCACGGCCAGGGCTGCCGCCATCGAAACCGGGTTGCCGCCAAAGGTTGAGAAGGTTGGACTTGGAACGGCATCTGCCACTTCAGGCGTGGCAATGGTCAACCCAATTGGCGCCCCATTTCCCAGGCCTTTGGCGGAGGTGATGATGTCTGGTTCCACGTTCCAATGTTCAATTCCAAACCATTTGTCGCCCGTGCGTCCCCAGGCGGTCTGGACTTCGTCGGCGATAAACAAACCGCCATATTGCCGGGCAATTTCGGCAGCGCGTTCAAAATACCCTGGCGGAGGCACCACAAACCCACCGACACCAAGAATTGGCTCTGCCATAAAGGCTGCAATTTGGCCGGAAGTTGTGGTGCGGATGAGTTCCTCGATGTCATTGGCACAGGCCAGTTCGCAGCTTGGGTAGGTCAATTTGAATGGGCACCGGTAGCAGTATGGCGCTGCCGCATGGACAAACCCGGCTACCTGGGTCGGGAGCAATCGCCAGGGCGCATGACCCATTGCTGAAAGCGATGTGGCCGAGCGTCCGCTATAGCTATGCCGTAGCACCACAATTTCATGGCGTTTGGTATAGAGCTTGGCGGCCATAATCGCCGTGTCGTCAGCCTCGGTGCCGCTGCTGGTAAAGAAGGATTTCTTCAGCTTGCCGGGGGTGATTTCGGCCAGTTTTTCCGCCAGATCAGACTGTGGTTTGTTGGCATACAGCGTGGACATATGGGTCAACGTTTTGACCTGTTCGACCCAGGCTTCGGTGACTTTCGGATGGGCGTGGCCCACCGACACCGTCAACACGCCGCCAAAACAATCGAGGTATTTGGTGCCTGTATCATCCCAGACGTGCATGCCTTCGCCTCGGACAATGGCCACGGGTTCTTTGTAGTACATCGTCACGGCAGGAAAGAGAAATTCTTTATGTTTGCGGACGATTTCGGATTGTGCTGGTTTTGGTTCTGGTGTGCTCATTAGTACAGATTCCCTTCTCGTTTGCGTCCTGTGTAGTCAATGTAGACCACTTTGATTTCAGTATAAAAATCCAGAGCGGTTGAACCCTGCTCGCGGTCGCCGATCCCGGTTGATTTAATGCCACCAAACGGGACATGGGCTTCGCCGCCAGTGGTGGGTGAATTGACGTGGGTCATCCCGGTTTCAATTTCATCCACATAGCGGAAAACATAATTGGCATCGTTGGTAAAAATCGAAGACGACAGGCCATATTCGCAATCATTGGCAAATTCCATGGCCTGCTCAAATGAACTGGCGCGCAGCACCGACAAGACCGGCCCAAAAATCTCTTCACGGGCCAGGCGCATATCCGGCGTCACATGATCAAAGATGGTTGGTTGGACGAAATAGCCGTTTTGGAGGCGGTCATCGGTGGGACGTTCGCCGCCACAAACCAGGGTGGCACCGTCTTCTTTTCCGATATCAATGTAACGAAGCACGGTTTTGAATTGAGATTCATCCACGCTCGGCCCCATCTGGGTTCCTGGGTCCATTCCGTCACCAAGGACGAGGGATTCAGCTTTTTTCCGGAGGCGGGCCACAAATTCATCAGCGACTGCCTCGTGAATGATTGCCCGGCTGGTGGCGGTGCAGCGTTGCCCGGTTGAGCCAAACGCGCCTTGAGCCGTTGATTCAACTGCCAGTTCCATATCGGCATCCGGCATAACGATCACCGGGTTTTTGCCGCCCATTTCGCACTGGGCTTTTACCCCACGCCGCGAGACGTTTTCATACAGCCGGATGCCCACCTCGTTTGAACCAGTAAACGACACGGCTTTGACCGCCGGGTGGTTAATGATTTCATCACCAGCGTCAGAACCCGCACCGATAATCAGGTTTAAGACACCTTTCGGAATTCCGGCTTCCTGAAAGAGTTCAACTATCCGCACGGCGGTGCCGGGGGTAATCGTGGCCGGTTTGAAAACCACGGTGTTTCCAGCCACCAGTGCCGGGCAGATTTTCCAAATGGGAATTGCCACTGGAAAATTCCAGGGGGTGACACAGGCCACCACGCCCAGTGGTTGTTTAACGGTGTAGATAAAATTCCGGGGCAGTTCGGAATGGATCGTCTCGCCATTCATACGGCGGGCTTCGCCGGCGCAAAAATCAGCGACATTGATCGAGCGCTGGAGTTCGCCGCGTGATTCAGCCAGACATTTGCCTTCTTCGCGGGTCAGGATCCGGGAGAGTTCTTCTTTGTGTTGTTCGAGCAGCGCCGCCGCACGGGCGACGATTTTCCCACGCGTCGGGGCCGGGGTTGACCGCCAGCCGCGAAAGGCTTCGGCGGCGGCTTCGACGGCTCGACGGGCATCTTCGCGGGACGCCAGCCGGGTGGTTCCGATCACGTCCTGGGTGTTGGCTGGATTCAGGTTTTCAGCGGTTCGTGAGGAGTTTCCCTCAACCCACTCGCCGTTAATAAAATTGCGATAAGTTTCCATAGCCTCGATTTCGCCTCGTGGGGGGAAAGATCGACAACCAACCAAAGCACTATGTGGGAAAGGGGTTCGATTTACAAAAAAGTGTGCGCCCGGTGGTTGTCGGAATGGTGTATGATGTGGTTGGAAAAGCGAGCGTGATCGAAATGAAGAATGAAGAATGAAGAATGAAGAATCTGCTAACTACTTGAAAATTCAACTAGATAACTTATTCGATTTTCTTGATTCAGTATTCGCATTTCAATTTTGGCGAGCGGCAACTATACCACACCTGGCGTGAGGACCGACAACAAATGATCAATCACACAACCGCTGACCAGTGTCGAAATCTTCCGGAACTGGTTCATTTTCATACCTGCCGACAGGCCGACAAAACCTTTCTCATTTCAGAAACTGATGGCCGTAGCTTCACCTATGCCGAATTTACCGCGTCCATTCACCGGACAGCCCGCCTGTTGACCAGCCACGGAATTCAAAAAGGCGATGTGGTCAGCTTGCTGATGCCCAACAGCGTCGAATATGTGATTGCCTACTTTGCCTGTTTTCAGCTTGGCGCCCTGGCCGGGCCGGTTAATTCATTGCTGAAAGCCCACGAACTGACCTATGTCATCGGCAATTCCGAAGCTAAAGCCATCCTGGTCAACAGTCAGTTTGAGCCGGTGATTGATGAGATCAAACATGATCTGCCAGCCCTGAAATCCATCATTCGGTTTGATTTGGAATCAGACGCCACCGCTGATCTTCGAGTGGAAGAGTGCCCGGAACCCGAGATTGACCGCGAAGACGAAGCCATCATTATTTATACTTCGGGAACCACCGGCAAACCCAAAGGCTGCTTACTCACCCACGGTAACCTGCTGGCCAACGCGCGCCAGATTAAAACCTGGCTTGGCTTTACCGAAGCAGATCGGTTGTTAACGATGATGCCGCTCTTTCATATGAACGCGGTTTCGGTGACGACGGTGACGCCACTCTTTGCCGGCGGTTCAAGTGTTGTGAGCCCCAAATTTTCAGCCACCAAATTCTGGCAAATCATTTCTGAGTACCAGATTACCTCGTTTGGCTCGGTGGCCACGATGTTGTCAATGCTTCTGAAAACTTATCCGGATGGAATCCCGCCGGAGTTCAAAACTGATCAGCTCCGATTTGGCTTGTGTGGGTCCGCACCAGTTCCGGCTGAGGTGATGCGCCAGTTTGAAGAACGTTTTGGCTTTCTGATCATTGAAGGTTATGGACTTTCCGAATCCACCTGCCGCTCGACCTTTAATCCACCTGACACCCGGCGGCGGCCTGGCTCCTGCGGAATGCCTATCGGCAATGAAATGAAAGTGGTTGATGAAGATGACCAGGATGTTTCAGATGGCGAAGCCGGTGAAATCGTGATGCGGGGTGAAAATATCTTCAAAGCCTATTTCAAAAATCCGGAGGCCACCGCCATCGCGTTTCGCAACGGCTGGTTTCACACCGGAGATGTCGGCTACCGCGACTCAGACGGCTTTTACTTCATCGTGGACCGCAAGTCCGACATGATCATCCGGGGCGGTGAAAATATCTATCCGCGTGAAATTGACGAAGTGTTGTATGCCCACCCGGCAGTCGCCGCCGGGGCTGCCGTCGGAATGCCCGATCCGCTCTATGGCGAAGATGTAGCCGCCTTCATTGTCCTCAAAGATGGCTGCCACGCCACCGAGGAAGACATTCTCCGGTTTTGCCGCGAGGAATTAGCAGATTACAAATGCCCCAAAGTGGTGTATTTTGTGGCTGATTTTCCAAAGGGTCCAACCGGTAAAGTTCTCAAACGCGAATTAGCCAAACAATTGAAAAATAGAGGATAGGGAGTGGGGGATAGGGGATAGTGAATCAGGGTTTTAAAGATTTTTACCCTTAGCCCTTAGCCCCAAAGCTCTGGAGTGATTTATGTCCAACAAATCTGACGAGAAATACCACCAGATTTTTGGCTGTGTCGCCGCCCAGGCCACCCGAAGCGCGATTGTCAGCAAGGAATCATTCAAAAAAGTCGAAGGGTATCCCTGGCCACGAGCCAGTGTTGAGCACAAAGACGCTCGCGGCACGATTGAAATGCGCCCGGTTGTGCTCGATGAACGCCCGTTGATTCCTCCGGATGAACTGGCGCGACTGTCGCAGGCGATGTGGGCCCAGCGGGAAAAATTGACCGACCTGGAAGCGGATGCCCTCGATATGCTCTGTGCTTCGTGGCTAACGGGGCAGAAAACACCCAAAGGCGGCGTCGTGATTGACATTGATGACTGCCTGAAAATGCGTGGCCTCAAACCAAAGGTCAATGGGCAGGGAAGGCGCGGCGGGTTTGAGCAGGAACAGCGGCGGGAAATGCTCTCGGCCTTTGACCGGCTCTCAACCATCTGGATCGAAATGTCGGAAATGACAATTTATGAGCCCAATGGCAAAGCCACTCGCGGTCGTGGGCGAAAGAAAAACATCACCGTTCAAAGCCGGGCTTTTGTGATTACTGATGTGTTGGGGCAACGCCGGATTGATGGATTGATGGATGTCCAGCGCTTTGTGGCTCGTCCGGGCGAAGTCTTCGGTTATTTTCTCGAAGGTCCTGGCCGACAGGTGGCTTTGTTGAGTGCCCAGGCGCTCAAATATGACCCATACCGGCAAAAATGGGAGAAACGGCTGCTTCGGTATCTGGCCTGGATTTGGAAGTGCGAAGGCAGCGATTGCGGGACCAAGGAATTTCGGGTTTCCCGACTCCTGGCGGCGGTTGGCGATGATGTGGTTGGAAAACGTGCCCATCGAACCCGCGACCGATTTGAACGCGCCCTCGACACACTCAAAGCGGATGGCGCCATTTGTGACTGGCAATATGGGCAATGGGATGAAGATATTGCCACCGAACGCGGGTGGCGTGAAAAATGGTTTGAAGCTCCGGTTGTGATCGAAGCCCCCGATGCACTCAAGGAACACTATGTACTGATTGAAGAAGAAACAGAACGTGAAAATCCCGTGGCCGCACTCCTGGCTGAACCGGTTGATCTGTGCAAGAGCCTGCGCCAGGCCCGCAAGGACCGTGGGTTTTCTCAGATTCAACTCGCCGAAGAACTTGGAATTGGGCAGGCGTACCTTTCAAAAATTGAAAGCGGACGGGTCTCTGAAAAACAAATTGGCCCGACATTGCGGGCCAAGTTTATTTCGTGGCTTCGAAGCTGAGTTAGTATAGATTTTCTGAAAAAGAAATCACGGAATATACGAATGCACAGAGAATAAATCCATATTCTTCAATGGTTTCTGAGATATAGCCAGATTAAATATCGCGGAAAAATAAATCTGAAAAGCGATGATATGTTTAGGGGGAATACTGTTTATGCCAACTATCAAAGGAACTGTTCAATCATTTTGGGTGTCATCTGATTTTATTTCGGGAGCCTCACTTGGCAGGATTGGTGGATTTGGTTTGGGGTGAGGTGAATTAATATCAACATCCTGGGTAAGTCTATCCAGAAAATTTGGAATAAACTTCTCTGAAAACCCAGCTAAGAAAGCCCAAATGAACATTAGTGCAATGTCGCGGTTCAGTTTTGGTTGAAGCAAAAAAAATGCACTCAACGAAGTGCTCTCTGCAACATTTAGTAACTTATAATTTTGGAATGCTGGAAAGAGTGGGCCACGGAGCAAACCAGCACCAAATATCAGATACGCCATCACCGCAAAAACACCGCCTATGCACGGCGAGATAATTGATTGGACCGTAAGCGAGTACGAAGAAATACTCTTTTTCAATTCCTCATCAGTGAACCGAAGCGCTTGCAAGCGCCTGAAGTGGTTGGAAGCGCCTCCGAGGAAACCTGAAAAAAAGAGAAGCAAAACAAGCGGCACCCGGAAATTTAACTGATGATAATGAGCCCATACTGCGCAAGTAACGATGACCATTGCAAAAAGAAGTACTAACCCAAGTACAGTATATTGCCTTTCAACCATTTTCATAAAATATTCCAAATCCTTTCTATGCCTAACTAGGTGATAATGTGTTTTTACACTGAGTACCAATCATATTTGGCACGCTTTTTGCCTCTAGTTATCTAACATGCTTATGAAGCGTCTCTTCGACTATTGATTGTTTAGCCTGCATATTGGGTGGCTTTTTAAGCTTTTGTAGCGTAGGCACATATTAGGAATAATAACTAACTTTGGCAAGTATGTTGTTAAGTTGATTTGAGCCGAATTTCTTCTCACACCAAATTCAATCTTCTCAAAGTTAAATATACAACTGGTTATTATACCGGATAAGATAACCGAACTAAGCTCTTGTGGCCAGCAGTTGAATGAAGTTTCATATCAGACATTACTCGTCACTAGGCAGTGGTGTGATTGGCATTGATAACTGCCTGAGAAAAGGGTGGTCTCAACCTTAAGATCAAAGGACAGGAACGAGGTAGCGCGATTAAACGGGAACAACGTTGCGAAGTGGTTTCCGGTCTTGACCGGCTCTCGATCAACTGAATGAGAAATCGGAAATAACGATCTATAAACCCAACGACAAAGCCACTCGCTGCTCTGGGAGAAAGAAAACAACACCGTCCTTTAACAAACTAAAAGCGGTTAGGTGTCTGAAAAACAAATTGGCCCGACGTTGCGGGCCAATTTTATTTCGTGGCTTCGAAGCTGAAGAACCGGGGCTGAGGGCTTGGGGCTGAAGAAAACGGGTTCAATACCCTCAGCCCTGGGTCTTCAGCCCTT
>CAZXCE010000062.1:0-21670 GCA_964639175.1 uncultured Clostridia bacterium | reverse complement strand
GGGAAGGCAATCCCTTGCGCGACGGTTGAAGGGCTCCTGATTCTGAAATTTTATGCGTTGCCATCACTCTATCGTCAGGGACGGCTTGAAAAAGTCAGTATTTACGAAAGCGATATTGAGATTTTGCTCGGCAAGTATGAAGTTGAACTCGGCAAAGTTTTTGAAATTCTCAAAAAACATCTCAGCGAAAGTGATTTCAAAGAAATCCAGGATATTGGGAACGACATTCGACGCAAGATCGAACGGTTTCATTCCAGCAATCGAAGGTTTAAGACTGAGGGTGAAATTATTCAGTGAATTCTCTTTCAGTAATCAGAACCTCACATCCTTTGTTTTGATAGGCAAGGTGTTTTTCACAACCGAAATCCAACGATTGTGGTGAAGAATGAGGCCAGTGGTTGAGAAACAGGAACACTGATTTGCACTGAGTGGGATAATTGCTGTTAGTGACAGCTACCTCTGTTTTCATACATAATTGCTGTGCATTTGATCAGAGCCTAAACTCATCTTCCGTGTAATTAACTTCTCTCATTTCCGCTCACTCTGCCATTGATAAATGCGAATTACAGATTATCAAGCTACCTATTATGCCCATGAGCTAACGAAACGCTGTGCTTCTGATAGTGTTGATAAACTTGCGCCTGTGCTGGCTGATGCCCAGGTTGACCTCAACCCTCATCAAGTCGAAGCTGCACTCTTTGCGTTTCGGAGTCCTTTTTCCAAAGGAGCCATCCTTGCTGATGAAGTTGGCCTTGGGAAGACGATAGAAGCTGGTTTATTGCTGGCGCAGAAATGGGCTGAACGAAAACGCTGCTTGCTGGTTATTGTCCCGGCAAACCTTCGGAAACAATGGAGTCAGGAATTAGCCGAAAAATTCTTTTTGCCATCTGTCATTTTGGAAAAGCGCAGTTTTAACGAGGCAATCCGGAGCGGTAACCTAAACCCATTCCAACAAGATACAATCATCCTGTGTTCCTACCAATTTGCCCGATCAAAAGAACCTTACTTGCGCCAGACAATGTGGGATTTGGTTGTCATTGACGAGGCGCATCGGTTACGAAACGTCTACAAAAACTCAAGCAAAATTGCGAATGCGATTAAACAAGCTGTGGCTCCATACCCCAAGGTTTTGCTCACGGCGACACCGCTTCAGAACTCTTTGCTAGAGTTATATGGGTTGGTGAGTATTGTTGATGATTTTGCTTTTGGTGATCTCAAAAGTTTTCGGGCACGCTATGCACGCCTTGGCAATGAGACAGATTTCGGAGAATTGAAAGCCCGACTCAAACCATTTTGTAAGCGAACGCTCCGACGACAGGTTCTGGAATATGTCAAATACACCAATCGTCATGCGATTGTGCAGGAGTTCTACCCGTCGGATGAAGAGCAACTTTTGTATGAAAAGGTTTCGGATTACCTGCAGCGACCTACGGTCTATGCTCTCCCTGCTGCCCAACGCAAACTCATGACGTTGATTCTCCGAAAACTGCTTGCCTCATCGACTTACGCCATTTCAGATACCCTCAATGCCCTGGCGGTTCGGCTTCAAACGGCGGCATTAGCCGCTATGGTTGTTGAGTCTCCCCCTGAAGAACTTTCTGCCGATTGGGAAGAACTAGATGAAGTCGCCGATGAATGGGAAGGCGAGGAAGACACTATCGAACAGCCGGAACAGGTTCGATTGACGCCACACCAACTGGCCGAACTCCAGTTGGAAATGGAAGAACTTCAGGAATTTCATCAATTAGCCAAGTCAATCATCAAGAATTCAAAAGGGGAAGTTGTCTTAACAGCCTTGCGTCGTGGTTTTGAAGCAGCCGCAAAAGCTCAGCAAGAAAAGGGAATCGTAACCCTCCAACCCAAAGCGGTAATTTTCACTGAATCTCGGCGCACTCAGGAATATTTATTTCGGATACTTGAGCAAACTGAATTTTCAGGCAAGGTTATGCTCTTCAACGGAACCAACACTGATCCAACCTCCAAAGCCATTTATCAACGCTGGCTTTCCGACCACGCTGGAACCGACCGGATTACTGGCTCGCCTTCCGCTGACATGCGGGCTGCTCTGATTGAGCATTTTCGTGACAAAGCCTCTATTCTGATTGCGACTGAAGCTGCTGCCGAAGGTATCAATCTTCAGTTCTGCAATTTGGTTGTGAACTATGATTTGCCGTGGAACCCACAACGCATTGAACAACGCATCGGGCGATGCCACCGCTATGGCCAGAAATTTGATGTTGTTGTCGTCAATTTCCTCAATAAGAGTAATGCCGCCGACAGACGAGTGTATGAGTTGCTCGATGAAAAATTCCGGCTGTTTGATGGTGTGTTTGGCGCCAGTGACGATGTTCTTGGCGCTGTTGAATCAGGTGTAGATTTTGAAAAGCGGATTGCCGACATCTATCAACAATGCCGTTCTGAGCAACAAATCCAGGTCGAATTTGACCAACTTCAGCGAGACCTTGAAGCCGACATCACTGCCTGTCAAAGCGACGCTCGTGAAAAACTCCTGAACCATTTCGATCAGGAAGTGGTCGAACGGGTGCGAATCGAAAGTAAAAACTCACTTGACCGGTTTAATGAACAGTTATGGAAGCTGACGCAGCATGTGTTGACTGACTATGCGCGGTTTGACGATGAAGAGCATTCATTTACGCTCCACACCAATCCATTTCCAGGTGAAAGCATCCATTCCGGCCCATACCGCATGGGAAAATCAGTTGAGGATGTCAACACCTACCGGGTTGGGCATCCGCTTGCCCAGCATGTGCTTGAATCTGGCCGAAATTTATCTCTGCCGGTGGCTGAAGTTGTGTTTGATTATGGGGTTTACGATGGGAAAATCAGTGTCGTTGAAACACTTCTCGGTCAGTCGGGATGGATGGCACTCAACCTGCTTTCCGTGGAGGCGCTTGACCAGGTAGAGGAGTATCCATTATTTGCAGGTATTACCGATGCCGGCGAAGAACTTGACCAGGATACTGCCCGGCGATTGATGATGATTCCGGCTGAAGTGCTCTCACAGCCCATCGCCGTTGCGGTTCCAGAGGTGCTTGGCAGCCTTGCTCATTCCTTACAGGAAGAGAAACTGAAAGAAATCTCCGCACGCAATGGTACATATTTCGAATTTGAAATGAAAAAGCTTGATGCCTGGGCCGACGATCAAATCTCCAACTCGGAAAAAGAACTCAAGGATGTCAAAAAACGCATCCGGGAGTTGCGCAACGAAGCAAGCAAATCAAACGATTTAACCAAACAAATCGAAATCCAAACCCAAATCAGTGATCTGGAACGCCGCCAACGACGGTTGCGACAGGAAATCTTTGAAGTCGAAGACCGCATTTTGGCACACCGGAACAAACTTGTTGACGATATCAAAGCCAAATTGAAACAGAAGGTTTCCATCAAACCCCTCTTTACGATTCGATGGACGGTCAGCAATAGCTGACATATTGTTTCGCCCTTCTACTGTGACAGCACCTCCTTTTGAAACTTTCAAATCCCAACGATTTTTGGAGTGAACCCATGACCGAAATGGCGGCAATCCCTGTTTCCCCAAACTTTGACAAACTGAAAGCCAAGTTGCGTGAACTATTTGAGTTGGACAAGGCCGACCTGGACTTCGGCATCTATCGCATTCTTCGTCAACGCCATGCTGAGATTACCGAGTTTTTGGATAAGCATTTGAAACAAACGGTTCGTGATGCCTTGTCGCAACATGGCACGGTTCAGTATGGGCAGCTTGAAAAAGACTTGCGTGAAGCGGAAACCGCTGCCCGCAATCTTGGAATCGAGCCCGAACAGTCACCCAAAGTCAAAGAACTCCGTGAAAAACTCGCTTCCGGGAGCAACGTCGACACCACTGCCGATGAAATCTATTCGCATTTGTTCACGTTTTTTTCGCGCTACTACCAGGAAGGCGATTTTCTGGGTTTGCATCGTTCGACGGTTCATGGGCGCGAAAAGTACATGATTCCCTACAACGGCGAAGAGGTAAAACTGGTCTGGGCGAATATGGATCAGTATTACATCAAGTCATCCGAACTCCTTCGTGACTACACATTTCATATTTCAGCCTCCGCCGGGTCGCTTTTTGAAGGTGAAGAAACGCAACGCGTCACTGTCCATTTCAAACTGGTCGAGGGCGACACGGAAAAGGATAACCGCAAACCCGACGGTAAAACCGTTCGGGCCTTTGCGCTTGATTCCGACCAGCCGTTTCAGGAAGCCGACCAAACGACACTTATCATCCGGTTTCGCTACCGGGAGCACCCAGGTGAACGCGACTTACAAAAGAAACTGAATGAAGCCACTGAGACGAAACTCCACGAAATCCTACCTCCAACCTGGAAAGGGGCGCTGTTTGCTGGCGACCCAACCTGGAAAGGCAAGGACAGTCGGGACACCCGCACTATTTTGCAAAAACATCTGCGTGATTACACGGCACGGCATCAGTTTGACTATTTTATTCACAAAGACCTGGGTGGGTTTCTCCGGCGTGAACTGGATTTCTACATCAAAAACGAAGTCATGCATCTGGATGACATCGAAAGCAGTTCCGCGCCTAAAGCTGAAGAATACCTTTCAAAAATCCGCGCCCTTCGCCGGTGCGCACTGCCGGTTATTCGGATGCTGGAGCAACTTGAGAATTTCCAAAAGAAGCTCTGGTTGAAAAAGAAATTTGTGGTGGAAACGCGCTATTGCCTGACGCTCGACCGTGTGCCAGAAAACCTGTACTCCGAAATTTGTGCCAACGACGCACAACGTGAAGAATGGGTGCGGCTGTTTGCCATTGATCAGCTAACCCCAGAGTCGTCAACCCTTTACCCCTCCCCCGCATATTCTGTGCCACTTACTGTTGAGTTTTTGAAAGCCAACCTGTTTTTGGTACTCGACACCGGTTTTTTTCCGCAATCATTCACTCACAAACTGCTCGCATCCATCGAAAACCTGGACGAATCACTCGATGGCGTCTGCTTTCACTCCGAAAACTTTCAGGCATTGCAACTGATGCAGGAACGGTATCGGGAGCAGGTGAAGTGTGTCTACATTGATCCGCCTTATAATACTGGGAATGATGATTTCTGCTACAAGGACAGTTATCAACATTCGAGTTGGATTGCTCTCTTAAATGATCGTGTTGGAGCCTCAACCAATCTCTTGAGCAAGAATGGTAGTTTTTCAATTTCTCTAGACTTTGTTGAATCACCCACTCTAGTTCATTTAGTTACTTTAGCTTACAAATTGACTCGTTTGGGGGAGTTTGTCTGGAGAACTCGAAATACAGATAATCGTGTAGTAACTAAATTTTCAGTAGACCATGAATACATACATATTTTCTCATGTGAAGGAAGTCCACTTAATGGCCGCAAAATCGACCGTTCAAATTTCAGGAATCCAGATAATGATTTAAGGGGGGATTACACGACTGATCCGCTTACAGGAAAAGCAAATCGAGTTGCACGTCCAAATCTTCATTACACAATTGTGAATCCTGATACTGGTGACGTTTATGAACCGGACCCCGATTTTGGCTGGATTACAAATAAGGAAGGATTTCAGGCCTTGTTGGTCGACAATCGAATTTACTGGCCAGAAAAACCACAAACTGGAAAGCCGAGAAAGAAGAGATTCAAATTTGAGGCTGAGGAACGCACTCCTGTCTCCAGTCTTGCGATTTCTATCAAACAAGGTGAAGGAAATACAGATCTTGCAAATGTAATTGGTTTTAAAGCGTTGGATTTCCCTAAACCTGTGTCGGTTCTCCACTCTTTATTTGATTTCTGTGGTAATGAAGCATCATTGTTTCTCGATTATTTCGCCGGTTCAGGTACTACTGGTCACGCTATTGTCAATCTAAACCGCGAAGACAACGGCAATCGCAAATATATCCTGGTTGAGATGGGGGCCCATTTCGATACTGTCCTTGTCCCACGCCTGAAAAAAGTTATCTATTCAACCGACTGGAAAGATGGCAACCCCCAAAGTCAAGACACGGGTATTTCGCACGCTTTCAAAATCCTGCGGCTGGAAAGCTATGAAGACACACTCAACAATTTGCGCCTGCACCGCACGCCAGAACAGCAAAAGGCGTTGGAAAAAGCCGATGATGCACAACGCGGCGAATATTTGATGGGCTATTTCCTGGATGTCGAAAGCGAAGGAAGTGTGAGCCTGCTGGATATGGCGCAATTTCGGAATCCGTTTGATTACCGGCTACAGATTGCCACGAGCAGTGCTGGTGAAACCAAAGAAACACAGGTTGATTTGGTGGAAACGTTTCACTGGTTGATTGGTCTGAAGGTCAAACACATTGACACAACCCGTGGTTTTCTGACTGTTACCGGTGAGTTCCGAGCCGGAGGCCGCGCGTTTATCATTTGGCGCACCCTGTCAGAGGATTTGGAAGCGGACAATAAGGCCCTCGAAAAATTTCTTGAAAAATCTGATATCAATCCGGCGGACACCGAGTTTGAAGCCATTTATCTCAACGGTCCCCATACACTTTCCGACCCACACAACAAAATTCACCTGATTGAAGAAACGTTCCACCGCCAGATGTTTGAGAGCGAACGGTTTGAATCGCTGTCATAAGATTTTTCATCCCAGACTGACGAATTTTCAAACGGAACCCCAATGTCCACACATTTTGCTGAAAAACTGGTGCTTGCCCGCTGGGCGCTGAAACAACTTGGAATTGATGATTTTAACCAATTGACGGTGATGTTGCGCTCGCCTGAATTTGAAGGCTGGGCCGATGACGGTAGCTCGCTCTTTGTCCAGCAATTAAAGGCGCGGTTGCCGAGGCAGGGGCGACCCGTGACAAACGAGATGCTCCAAAGCTATGACGACAACATCGTTGGGCATTGGAAGCACATCACGAGCAAGCGCAATTTGGAGGGGCCGACGATTTACCTGCTCTATTTCCAATATTTGTGTTTGCTGGTGACAGAAATCTATTTGGATCAATATTTTCACGATCAAAAGGCATTACTTGACTCGCTCAATCAAGCACTGCCGAACCAGACCGATGTGGCAGCGGTTCCTCGCGGTCGAAGCTCTCGACGCCCTCAAGCCAGCCAGCCGGAAATTTCTCCATTTACCTTTGCCGACCTCAACAAGCTGGCTTTTTGGATGGCGACGGGGAGTGGCAAAACGCTGCTGATGCACTGTCACATTCGCCAATATCGGTTTTATGCTCACAAGGCCGGAAAGCTTAACGACTTAAACCGCATCATTTTGCTGACACCGAATGAAGGACTTTCCCGACAGCATCTGGAGGAATTTGAACGCTCTGGGATTCAGGCGGATTTGTACGAAAAAGGTGGAGTGACGCTCTTTACCCAACGCGGCGTAGATATTATTGATATCCATAAACTGCGTGAAACGTCAGGCGAAAAAACCGTCGCGGTGGATACTTTTGAAGGAAACAACCTTGTCCTGGTGGATGAAGGCCACCGTGGGTCTGGCGGCGAAGAGTGGATGGACAAGCGGGCACGGTTGTGTGCCAGTGGGTTTTCGTTCGAGTATTCGGCTACGTTTGGACAAGCGATCAAAGCCGCAACGGGGGCAAAGCTCAAAACCCTGACGCAGACCTACGCGAAAAGCATTCTTTTTGATTACTCATATAAATTTTTCTACAACGACGGCTACGGAAAGGATTTCAACATCCTGAATCTGGCCGAACAGCAGGAGGAAGAAACGCAACCGCTCTATTTGACGGCTTATTTGTTGACGTTTTATCAGCAATGTCGTCGATTTGAAGACGGAAAGCAGGAATTGAAGCGGTATTTGCTTGAATCCCCATTGATGATTTTTGTCGGTGGTTCAGTCACGGGTCAACGACAAACCAAGGAAGACACCGATTTGGTGTTGATTTTGAAATTTCTTGCAATGTTTCTTGCGAATCGGAGCGAAGCCGAAGCCCGATTGCGGCGACTCGTGGCTCGACAAGACGGATTAGTTGCTGGTGGAGAGC
The DNA here is from genome assembly GCA_964639175.1 of uncultured Clostridia bacterium. Taxonomy (GTDB): domain Bacteria; phylum Acidobacteriota; class Blastocatellia; order Chloracidobacteriales; family Chloracidobacteriaceae; genus JACQXX01. The sequence goes on along the minus strand of CAZXCE010000062.1, from coordinate 13,692 downwards.
AGGTTTTTCACCGGTTTTTCCCTTATATCGAGAAAAATTGGAAGCCGGAACAGGCAGCCGAACTGTTCAATGACATCTTGCGGCTGGTTTTCAATGCTCCCGGTGGTGGGCAGCTTCACATTGTGCGGTTGAAAGGAAGCGAAGGGGAGATCGGCCTTTGTGTCGGGAACCATCCGTTTTTCGGCGTGGTCAATGTTGGGGACGCAAAGAAACTGTGCGATTTATGTACTGAAAATCAAACGGCTGACGATCATTACGTGGTTGAGGAACGCGATTTTACCCACTCACTGTTTGACGATATTAAGCAGGAAAACAGCTCACTCCGAATTCTGGCTGGGGCCAAGAAATTCACTGAGGGCTGGAGTTCGTGGCGAGTGTCGGCAATGGGCTTGATGAACGTCGGCAAAAAAGAAGGAAGTGAAATTATACAACTGTTTGGACGTGGGGTTCGGTTAAAAGGCTATCGGTTCAAATTGAAGCGGACCAGCGCCCTGGATGCACTCGATTTTGAGGACGAACGCGACCAGCGTAAACACCCAGATCATATCGAACTGCTGGAAACATTGAACATTTTTGGTATTCGTAGCGACTACATGCAAGATTTTAAGGAATACCTTGAAGAAGAAGGCGTGGGCGACGATGAGCGCCGGGAAGTAATTTTCCTCCCAACCATTACTTTACCCGAATTTGAGCAAAGAAAGCTGACGCTACATATCATTCGCCCCAAGGCCGAAATGCCGGACTTCAAAAAAGCGAAAACCTGGAGATTGGAAAGCCTGGAAGGTACATTGCGCACAAAAGTGGTTGCTGACTGGTATCCTCGGCTCCAAAGACAAGCTTCCAAAGGTGTACCAACCGGCGCATCTGCATTCCTGAACACTGAACCCCTCAGATCGGAACATCTCGCCTTTCTGGACTGGAATGCAATCTGGTTTGAAGTCGAGCGTTTCAAGCGCGACAAAGCGCTCTACAACATCATCTTTACACCGGAAGACTTAAAACGGTTACTGCAAAAATCCTGGTGGTACGAATTATTCATTCCGCTTGGCTATCTTGAGTTTCGTTTTGACCGGCGTTCAATGTGGCAGGAAATCGCGGCGTTTTTGCTGAAAGGATATTTGGAGCGATTCTATACGTTCCGTAAGCGTCAGTTTGAAGAGCCGTACCTTGAGTATGAAGTTTTAAGTCCAAACAGCAACCTGATGCTCGAAAAATATCAGGTATTCGTCAAAAAGTCGGATGCAAGGCTTATCGCCCACTTGCACGAATTAAGTCTAAAGCTCAAGAACGGTGAGCTTGCCCAGTTCAACTTTGCCAATCTTGAAGTTTTCCAGGCCGCGCATCATCTCTATCATCCGTTAATTCACGTCGGACACACGGGCGGCCAGGAATCACTTGTCAAAGTCACGCCAACCCACTTGAACCAGGGCGAAAAGCAATTTGTGGTTGATTTGGAGGCGTATTGCCGAGCGCAGGTAACTGGCACACTTGCCCAAACAGATTTGTACTTGCTTCGAAACCACAATTCAGACAAGGCGATCAGCTTTTTCGTAGAAAGCGGGTTCCGGCCTGATTTCATTCTATGGTTGGTCACCGGAAATTCTCAAACCATTGCCTTTCTTGATCCGAAAGGGTTAAGAAATTTCACCGACAATTTCAACAACCCCAAAGTTGAATTTTCCCGCCGAATCAAGGACCTGGAAAAACGATTGAATCGAAGTGATATTCGGCTAGAGTCTTTTTTGATTTCCCAAACGTCCCAACATGACCTTCGATGGCCAAATCCAAACAACCCTGGTCAGCCAGCCAAGACGGATGACTATAAAAGACACCATATTCTTTGCGCCAAAGATGAACCAGACACCTACATCGAAGATTTGATAGACCAATTACAAAATCCCTCAGGGCCATAATTCCTAAGATTTGCTGAGAAAAGCTTACCATCTCATAACCAAAGCCTTTTAATGGGTCAAAAAGCATCATTGGTTCTTACTTCGGTTACCGCCTCATTGATGTATTTTTCTAGTTCCTGTTCTGTCGTGCCAGCGGTTTCAATTTGAGCCCGTACTTGAGCAAACAACGCTCTCAAGTCTGATACTTCAAAGTCTTCCTGCTGTGTTTTTCGAATGTGTTCTTCAAGCCAAGGTTTTTCTTCCATATAGATTTAGTCCTTTTCTCTCAATTTAAACCCAGTGTTTTTTTGAACTGGCAAAAGGATATCTCCTTTAGCCGGTTTGTTTTAGCGGTTGAAGGTATGTTCGGTGATCCAGTGGAAGCCGCGAGTTTTGAGCAGAAATTGTGGCTCCGGGATGCGGTGCAACCGGGCGCGGAGGTGATGATTGTCCAGATCGCCTTCTACCAAAAGGACTTCTGATTCCGGGCGGTCGAAGGTGAATACTGATTCCCAGTCCGGATGGTCACGGTTGCCGAGTGTGAGCGTTTTCTTTTCCAGGTCGAGGTCCAGTAAAAAGCGCTGGCGTGAATCATTCACCAACTGAATGCCAATCCATCCCGGATAATCAAACACGACCCGCCGCCAGCGTTCGCCCTCGGTCAGGAGCGGTGGACGAACCTGTCCGTCAACTTCAAATTCTTCAACAACCCAAATTCCGCGAAGTGGTGACTGAGCTTCAGGTCCGGTTTCAGCCTTGAGTTCGGTGTGCAAATCGTACAGCGACCAGCCAGTAAAGAGCAGCATACACCCCACGCCAAAGAGTTGTGCCGCGACATTCAATCGCTTCTGGGCAAAGAGTGGCCGATATTCAACTGGCTCCACCGGACGATTGAACAGCAGCAAATTCGCCAGCCTCCCCAGATCCGGCACCATCAGAAATAAAGACATGGCCGCCAGATGTGACGAATACAGTTTCACCGGAACGTCATAGCAAAAGTTGAGCATGACGACGTTGGTGAGCACTCCGAAACAGACCAGCGACCCGAGCAACGTCGTGCGCGGCGTGATGAGCAACAGGCCACCGATGATTTCCGCCGCACCTGTGAACACGTTGTAGCCCTTTGACGCGCCCATAAATGTCCAGAGCAATCCCATCGGCGAGGCGTCTCCGAACGGTTGCAACAGTCGGTCAAGTGTTGGGGCGGGGAACTGGCCTCCGGGAATGAACTTGACGACTCCATAAGAAATCATCGCCAGGGCCAGCGAATAGCGCACATACACCCGCAGCCATTGGTGGAGTTTTGAATCGTCAACCTGGTGGCGTTTAAGTAGCGTCCAGCCCAGTGCCAGGCTTGCTGAAATGACAATCAGGCACAACACCAGGACATAATCATAGGTTGTATCTCCGCTACCTGCTGAAAACACGGTGATGTCGTGCGGCAATCGCAGAATATACTTTCCAACCCATGGAATTATGATATGGAGTGCGCTTTCATAAGATTCTCCAAGTCGCCCAACGAACGGAAGATCATTCAGTAAAAAACGTAAATTGTAGATAAAAAAGTAGATAAAGACGAATCTGAACACGATTCGCCCAAGGAAATGTGATGCGAAGGGGGTATTCATGAATCTGTGGTTGTTGCGGATGCTGGCTCAAATTCAGAGTTGGCTGGGAAGGTCGGATTGACACGTCCCGCTACGTAGCGTAACGCAACCTGGATTCTTTCGGAGTGCGGCGGCTTGACGCCGCTTTAGAGTGTCACCGTCTTGACCACAAAGGTCGAATCCGTCAGGCTCCGAATGCTGGGCATCATCTCTTCGGTGCGGTGGGTGAAAATGAATCCAGGAAGTGGTGGCAGGCGCAGCGATTGATCCACCATCACCAGCTTGATGGGGTTGTTTCCGACCGTTTCAAGATCAATCACAATCCCGTCAGCAGGTGGGGCTACATAGTCAAAAGTGTAGGTCGGACCAGGCTTTGTCTGATATTTGGGGAGTTTTTTGAAGGCTTTGCCATTCACTGCCAAAGATCGAAGTTCTGTGTCTTCAAAATACAATGACAACCGTTCTGCGAGTCGTGGAGACCGAACCCGAAGCCGTACTTTTCGCGAATCAGCAGTGCGTTCGTCAGATAAGACTTCGGCGAGAGCAGGTTCAATCGGCGCCACGGAGGCCGGACTGACCTGAAAGGTACTTGAACTTGTCGGGAAATAATCTGGGAGCGACCGACGCGTTGGGTTGTCTTTGAGGAACTGGCGTTCCCACTCGTCCACCGGGCTCAGGTCTGAAACCCAGAACGCCTGGTTGGTGTCGGCATTCAAGGCATAAAAAATCATGTTCGGTTGTTTGTGATCACGGTCAACCCTGGTTTTTAAACCACCTGCAATCAGGCACAAAACTCCCACTCCCAGTGCCAGCCAGGGAAGTCGTTTCGGAACTGTTTGGTGCAAAACCGCAATCTGCGGAAGTAACAGCCCGAGCAAAAGCCCCACCACAATCATGGCAACCCAGGCCAGCTTGAGCGTCAATGCCACCACCAGACACAAAATGAGCGGTGGCATAAAGTACAACACTGGAAGCATCCCCAGGCTCAACACAACTCCAGGTTGCCAGGCGGTCCAATCGTCCCACTGTTGCACAAAGAGAATTCCCAGGCTCAAGGCACTTGCCAGAGCCGGAAGCATAAACAGAAACGCTCCGCCCGGAAAAAATCGAATTGCGATAATTGCCAGCACTGTCCAGATGAACAGTGCCCCATAGGCCAGATTGGGCCACGCGACTTTTCGGCTGGCGGTCATCCAGAGCGCTGAAATGATTGCAACCGTAAGGGATGTAAATCCAAGGAGATACCAGTGCTGCTGATAAGCATCTTCAAAATACGCGAATGCCTGATGGTGAGCCGAAAGCGCGTGGATTAAACTCCATAAACCCCACACCACCAGGGCTGGCGGCACCAACACGGTCACCATTGCCAGGATTCCAAGGAAGATACCTGACAGCGTGAGTTGCTGACTGCGAACTCCGATCAATCCCACAGCCAGCATCAGGAACATCAGTGCCCCAAGCCCGATCAGAGCCCAGACTTGCGGGTACCAGACCAGTTTTCCAAAGGGAAGTTCGAAATACACCACATTTGCCTGGCGTGGAGGGTTACTCAGGTCAAGCCCGCCAAAATGCCGGGTGAGGTTCAGCATATACCCGCCGTGGTGCTGCAGGCTGCGTTGCTCAATGTAGGCCGGGTGATCAAGCGCCGAATGGTAAAACAGGATGCCTTGCGAAAAAGCAAAATTGCAGCCGATCATGCCGCCCCGTTTAAACATCGTCATATCACTGTCATTTGGCAGGCGGCGATAGACTTCATAAAACAAAGAGTTTCCAATGGTATAGGCTCCAGCTTTGGCGACTTCTGCCATAAGCCAGCCGTTTTGTTCACTGGTCTCAAACAGCAACGAGCATCCGCGATTTCCGCGCGCTTCGAAGTTAAACACCACGCCAACGTCTTTGGCCCAGGGGTGCTCCTCCACAAAAGCTGATGCTCCGAGCAGGCCAAGTTCTTCAGAATCAGTGAACAGCACAATCACATCATTGCGGAGCGGGCCAGCGCTTTTTAAAGCACGGATGGCTTCAATGATGCCTGCCACACCGGCACCGTCATCGCTGGCCCCCGGTCCGGTTGGAACTGAATCATAATGTGCCGCCAGCATGACGGCTTTGGTTGAATTGGTACCAGGGAATCGGGCCAGAATGTTGTGAACTGTACCAGCCGTCTCCCAGCGATCAACCAGCGCGGTTGTTTCCTGGACTTCAGTTTGCAGCCCAAGTCCTTTGAGTTGGGCAATCAGGTATTCACGGACTTTTTGGTGTTCGATAGATCCCGATGGATGCGGACGCTGGGCGATGGCCCAAAGGTGGGTCATCGCCCGTTCGGCTGAAAATTCAGTCGGCGGTGCCGTTGCCGGAAGAACGGCTGGTGGTGTGGTGATGTGGTAAATACTGAGCGCCGCAATGGCGAGTGGAAGGAAAAAAGCCAGAATCCAGGCCAGAAAATGCGTGCGATGCGACGTGGGGTCAGATGACATGATGAAATCGGTGACAATGTGACAGGGTGACAGGGTGACAGGTGCTTTTGTTCTGGCTCTTCTGATTTGACGACTCGCTAGTTATTCAGGGCAGAAAGCACTGGGAGCAAAACCGTAAACCGGCTGCCGACCCCAAGCTGACTTTCAACGCACAATTGACCTTTGTGGGCCGTGACAATCCGCTTGACGATGGCTAATCCCAACCCAACGCCCAGGCGTCCCTTGCGTTTGGTCGCCTGGCGGTAAGGTTCGAAGACATAGGGAACTTCTTCGGCTGGAATTCCTTCACCCGTATCGCTGATATGAACCGCAATCAACGGGGGATCCAGTGACGTTGAATCAGGCTGGTTCATTTGCCGGGCTTCAATTGTGATTTTTCCATTGGTCGGGGTGAATTTAACCGCATTGGAGAGCAGATTTGAAAAAACACGTTCCAGTTTGACACGGTCTCCGTAGACCAGCGGCAGGTTTTCCTGAATGTCAGCTTCAACGGTAATATGATTTTGGAGTGCCGTCACGCTGGTGGTAACCACACAGTCTCTCAGAATACCTTCAATATTGACGGGCTCGGTATCCAAATTCAGGTTCTGAGATTCAATGCGTGAAAACTCCAGAATTTCCTGAATCAGATCAAGAATTTTATCTACGTTACGCTCAGATGCCACCATGACATCAGTAAGTCGTTGTTCAGCAATGGCCTGGTTAATGACTTCGTCAAACTGGAGCAGGTCCAGCATGGTTTTGACCACGGTGAGCGGCGATTTCAAGTCGTGAACCAGCATGGCCGTAAAATCGGCTTTGGCCTGTTCTACATCTTTGAGTTTCTGATTGGCTTCAAGCAACTGGGCCCGCTGGCGTTCGAGCTGGTTATTGGTTTCGCGTAGTTCTTTCTGGAGTTGAGAAATCCGCAATTGATTTTCAATTCGGGCCAGAACTTCCTCAATTTGAAAGGGTTTGGTCACATAATCAACCCCACCGACTTCAAAGGCTTTGACTTTATCGAGCGCATCATCGAGGGCACTGATAAAAATGACTGGAATATCACGGAGCTGGTCATCGGCTTTCAGTTGCTGACAGACTTCATACCCATTCATTTCCGGCATAGTAATATCGAGCATGATCAAATCCGGAACAGAAGTGCGAACCGCCACAATCCCGCGCCGACCACTGGTCGCAATCCGAACCTGATAGCCACGTTCTCGCAGGAGATGGGCTAACAGATTGAGATTGATTGGGTTGTCGTCGATGACAAAGATATCGCCTTGAGTCATTGTCGCGTCCTTGGTCTGAAGTGGTTGATGTTTCAGCGCTCGGGCCTGGGAAACAGATTGATTTCCTCCCATGTGGGGCCAACCCTCCTTACTCTTCAGCTTCTGAGGCACAACCAGTAACCGGCTGGGGGACATCCGGTTCTCTCTCGCTCAATCGTGAATGTGATTGTACGTGGGCAATATTACGCTGCAGCCCCCGGTACTTCGCACGTTTGATCGGCGATCCGGTAAACTTGCGGGCAAAATCCTCCGGTGTCAGTTGTTGCCACTGAGTCAGGTCAGGTGCCTGAAAATCGTCGTGCGGGGAAAAGCGGGATTCGGAGGTTGGTCGGGAGAATCGCGACCACGGGCACACATCTTGACAGATATCACACCCAAAAATCCAGCCTTCGGTAGGAAGATTCAGGGAATCTTCCTTCGATTCAATCGTGGCAAACGAGATGCACTTTCGGGCGTCCACCACATAGGGCTGGACAATTGCTTCAGTCGGGCAGGCATCCAGACAGGCGGTGCAGGTTCCACAGTGGTCTGGAATCTGTTTGGCGGTGCTTTCCAGCGGCAGATTAACCATCAATTCGCCGAGGAAAACCCAGGATCCGTGATCCATGGTAATCAGGTTGCTGTGTTTGCCAATCCACCCCAACCCGGCCCGAACCGCCCAGACTTTATCCATGGCCGGCTGGGCATCCACACAGATTTTTCCACGAACTTCGGGGTTTTCCTGCTCCATCCAGGTCAGTAACTGCTGGAGTTTATCGGTGAGCACATCGTGGTAATCGTCCCCCCAGGCATAGCGCGAGACTTTTCCAATCTGAGGATCTGCCGAAGGCGAGTGCGGCTGAAAATAATTGAGTGCGACCACAATCACTGATTTGACTTCGGGAAAGAACCGCCGTGGGTCGCCGCGACGATCAGCCGTACGTTCCATCCAGCCCATTGTGGCGTGGTACCCAAGCTGGAGCCAGTCACGCAGGCGGGCACTTTCTTCGATCAGTTCAACTGCCTCGGCAATGCCGACTTTGGTAAATCCCAGTTCCAGAGCTTTGGCTTTCACTTGTTCGGTAAATTGATCAGTCATATTGATTCATCAGGCTCAAAAATCCTGGGCTCAGGAACCGTGTGGATTTTTTCAGGTTTGAAATAACGGTCACTGGCCCTTCTTTTTTGGTCATTCACAGCCAAACTACAGTCACTAAAGTCATTTTCATTGGTTCATCAACCAGACACTGGTAGGGTGCTGCACAGGACGGAAATCGTTCAAACCACTGTTTCCAAATTATATGCAGCTATCACAACCTGTTTTAGGAGAATTGTTTATGAAAAAAGTAAAATTTGTCAGCCTGCTCGTGATGTGTCTGGTTTTGATGACCGGAAGTACGTTTGCCCAGAAATCCAAAACCCGGACCAGTAAAAACGGATCAACCACAACCGCAACGGCGGGGAATGGCACCGCCGCTCGTGAATCGCAGGTCAACGGGGCATATGGCAATGTGCAAACCAGCAAATCAGCCGGCAATGGAAGTGCTTCAAAGACGCGAACCGCCACGGGTGTGCGCGGAACCGCAAGCAAAGACACTGATTACGACAAAAATGGCGATGGAACCGTGACCAAGACAAGCACTGGTTCCGCCACAAGCAATAAAACCGGACAGACCAAATCAGGAACAAAATCAACTACTTACAGTAAGCCAGCCAACCAGTAGTGCAAAGAGCCAAATAGCAAGCAGAGCGAAGAGCGAAGTAGAGAAACCACTGAACAGAGTTTCGTGGTTGATAGCAACATAGCCAATCACAAGGCTTGCTCTCTCGCTCTTCGCTCTGCTTGCTATTTCGCTCTGAAAGTGGATTTGACCTCTTCTTCATTTCATGGAAATTTCGGGCAGGCTGCGGAATGACAAGGTGACAATATGACTGAAATAACAAAATGAAGCGATCAATTTGAGTCATCTTGTCATTGTGTCACGTTGTTACCCGGTCACGGTGTCATTCTGTCATTTTGCCACCCAGCCAGAAGCGCCCCTTGTTCCTTCTTCCAGCCCTATAGTACATTCCAGCCTGCACTCAACCTCACGGTTCCTCATCTCTTTCCCAAAAATTTGACTCCCTGGTTGTGATTGGATCCATCGTTGTCCGGCCTGATTCCGGACCCGTGTGGGTCTTTGTAAATCCTGTGGCGTGTTTTGACAGACTCCCATCTGTTGTGTCCTGGATCAAAGCTGAGCTGGTGTCTGCGTTTTGAGGCGACAATCCCATGAAACTTGTCATTACCTACTTACAGGGATCTTTGGCCAACACACGAAGTGAAATTGGCGATCCTTTACTTTATATTGGCCGTGATCCCAGTCAGTGCCGGATTGTATTTGGGGAAAATGATGCTGGGGTTTCGCGTCGGCACGCTGAAATCCGTCTCCATAATGAGTCGCTGGTCTTGACCGATCTCCAAAGTACCTACGGCACATTTGTCAATAACTACCGAATTGACCGACCTGTGTTACTGACGCCAGGGTGTATTGTGCAGTTTGGCCAGGGTGGGCCAGTGATTCGGATTGATAGCTTTGAACCACATGGGCAAGTGACTGTCTCTGAAGCACCTCAGACACCTCCGGTATCATCGGTTGCCGGGGTTAACTCAAGTCCAAATGCGATTCCGGCGGCTTCGCCCCCGGTTCAACCGATGACCCGACCGCCTTCTGGAATGCCGGGTCCGGTTTCACAAGGTGGAGGCAATCAGCCGCCAGCGTCCGTTCGATTTACCCCGTCGGCTGAACCACAGCCTCTGCTTTCCTCGACGCCTTCGATTCCTCCTTCAGCTCCTCCGTCACTTTCATCACCGCCATCCAACGCCGGAAATGGGCCAGTTACCGTGAGCGTGTACCTGGAATTACTCAATGGGAACCGAACGGAGCAGTTCAAACTGATGACGAGCGGCACGATGTTGCTGGGCCGTGAAGAAACCAACCAGATTCGGTTGGATCCGACGGTATTCCCAACCGTGTCACGCCGCCATGCTGAAATTCAAGCCAGGAATGGTGAGTATTTGCTGTGTGATTTGGGGTCGTTTAACGGCACCTTACTGGATGGGCAGCGAATTGCTTCGCCGACCCCGTTGCGACATGGCAATCGAATCCAGCTTGGCTTTGGCGGGCCCGAGTTTCGGTTTGTGAATCCGACCCAGGCAGCGGCCATGGTTATTGCCAGTGCGCATGAGGAAGGTGCGGGGACGGTGATTATCCGTGGTCAGAAACCTGTGAGCAGTGCTGCTCCTGGTGAGCGCCGTCAATTTGTTGTTCGCAAAGAGTTTACCAAAGATATATTGACCCTGGGGCGGAGTTCTGACACCGACTTGCAGCTTGACGTTTTGCAGATTTCCAAACACCACGCCCGGTTTGTGCGTCAGGGCGGGACCGTGACGGTGGAAGATACTGGCAGCACCAATGGAGTCTATGTCAACGGGCAACGGGTGAGCCGATGTCAGGTGCGTCCAAATGATCTGGTCCAAATTGGCCCCTATACATTGCAAGTTGATGCTTCGGGCATTGTGGTTTTTGACTCCCGAAGCCAATCGCGAATTGATGTGATTGATCTGACCAAAGAAGTCAAAAACCGTGATGGTTCGGGGATGATCAAGTTGTTGGATCGAATACGGTTATCAATTCCTGCCAATGAATTTGTCGGTTTGATTGGCCCCTCTGGCGCGGGGAAATCAACGCTGATGGACGCCCTCAACGGTATGCGTCCGGCTGATCAGGGAACGGTGCTGGTCAATAACCTCAACCTGTATGAAAACATCAACAGCTTTAAGCAGTCGATTGGGTATGTCCCCCAGGATGACATCATTCATCGTGAACTGACTGTCTACCGGACGCTGTACTACGTAGCCAAAATGCGTTTGTCGTCTGACACGTCCAATGCTGAAATTGACAACATCATCAACGAAGTACTTGATGTGACAGGCTTGACGTCACGGCGGAACGTTCCAATCTCCCAGCTTTCCGGTGGTCAGCGCAAGCGGGTTTCAATTGCCGTGGAATTGATTACCAAACCCTCGATTATCTTTCTCGATGAGCCAACATCCGGGCTTGATCCTGGAACAGAAGAAAAAATTATGCAGCTCTTCCGGCAGATTTCCGAGGCCGGACATTCGGTTGTGTTGACCACTCACGCCATGGAAAACGTCAAGCTGTTTGACAAACTCGTGGTGATGATGCGTGGCCGGTTGGTATGGTATGGGCCACCCCAGGAGTGCCTCGAATATTTTGGGATCAGCAGTATTAAACACCTCTTTGACACCCTCGGTGATCCAAACAGCGACCAGGTTGCGATTGGCTGGCAGCGAAAATTTGAGCAATCCACGGCCTATCAAAAATACATCATCCAGCCCTTGAGCGGGTTGCAGCGCCTGCCTGCCCAGCCACCACGGAAAGCCACCAATGACAACACGTTATGGCAAAGCATCCGCCAGATGTTTGTCCTGGCCCGGCGCTATTTTGAAGTCATGTGGGCAGATAAATTCAACCTGTTGATTTTGCTTGGTCAAGCCCCGGTGATTGCCTTGTTGATGGGTCTGGCGGTTGGAAATGACTGGACCCGTGATTTTCCCTATTTTATTCTGGCTTTGTCATCGCTCTGGTTTGGGTGCTCAAATGCCGCTCGTGAAATCGTCAAAGAAAGTAATGTCTATAAACGTGAGCGCATGGTCAATTTAGGGATTTTGCCCTATATCTTTTCCAAGCTGATCGTGCTGGTGTTGATTGGCATGATGCAGTGCGCGTTGTTGTATGGTGTTGGTGCTCTGGTCGAATCGGTTCCAGGAAACCCGGTGCTGATTTATTTTTGCATGCTGTTTTCAACGATGACGGGCATTGGGATTGGCTTGCTGATTTCGGCGGCTGTCAGAACGTCAGAAGTTGCCACCAGCCTGGTGCCCTTGATTCTCATTCCACAAATCCTCTTCGGAGGACTCGTCCTGCCAAATAAAGGCCCATCGGAAGCAATTGGTTTTGCCATGCCAGCGATGTGGTCTTATGACCTGCTCAAACACATTAGTGATCTGGATGTCATGCGTGGGATCAATGATGAATATGACGAGGATGGTAAAATTGGTCGCGTAAAAGCTGCCAATGATCGGGCAATCAAGAAATTTGAAGACGATTTGGAAAACTATCGAGAGGAAGAACAGGAAAAACTCACTGACTATAAACGCCGTGCCGACAATGCCATGTATGGAGGCGGCGGGAATCCAGGTCCAATGCCATCGCTTGGCGATCCTCCCAAAGCTCCCAAAATTGAGTACCCACCTGATGACAAAAGTGAATTTGTTGGATTTCGAACCACTTACGGCAGCATTCCGCTCAATTTTGCCATCCTGGGTGTCTTTTTTGTCATCTTGCTCATTCTCACTGGTCTGGTTTTAAAAAGTAAGGATGTGCTTTAGCCAGGGTTCAGGGTTCAGGGTTCCGGGTTTCGGGTTTTCGAAGGGGGCGCGGTTCAATGCAACAGCGCCCGTACACCTTGCTATCTATCGCCCTGTCATCCCTTCAAAACTCCATCGTACCCACACAGGGATAGCTACCTAGAATTTTGAGAAACGGTGCAATTTCACTCAAGTGATCAAGGGCACGGGCACTGATTTTGGGGTCCTCAGGTTCGATAAAATCTGCATAGAACAAGTAGTTAAACGCCTGCTCACGAAAAGGTCGGGATTCAATCTTGGTAAGATTGATTTCGCGAAACGCAAACACACAAAGCGCCTGAAATAAGCTCCCGGTTTTGTGCGCCAGGGTAAAGGCGAGTGTCGTTTTTCGACTGGTCGAAATCACATCTGAGGATTGTGGCACAGGCAGTGGAGACAGGTTTGATTCAGCTTGAATAAAGCCAAACCGGGTAATGTTATTGGTGGTGCTGGCAATATTGCGAGCCAGTACCTGGAGCTGGTAATGCCCCGCCGCCTGCTCGCTGGCAATGGCCAATCGGGTCGGATCACCCGCCTCACGGACCATCTTGGCACTTCCAGCCGTGTCATAGGCTGGAATAATTTCCCATTCCGGATGTGATGCCAGAAAGACATCGCACTGGGCAAGTGCCTGCGGATGCGAAAGAACCTGCCGGGCTTGCTCTAAAGTAGCTTGAGGAAGCCCCATCAGACAGTGGTTAATTGGGACGTACGTTTCCGCCACAATTCGCACCGGATACTTCAACAGCAAATCATAATTTTCGTGGATGGTTCCGCCGAGACTATTTTCAAGCGGAATGGCGCCCAGCGCGACCTGTCCGGTCGTAACGGCTTCAAAGACATCAACAAACCGGCGGCGGCCTTCAGGACGGCCAAGTCGTCCTGCCGCAATTTCGCTGTAGGCGCCAGGTTCACCTTGAAAAGCAATAAGAGGAGTCATGGAATGAAGAATGAAGAATTGAGAATGAAGAATTGAGAATGAAGAATTGAGAATGA
>CAZXCE010000061.1:0-21869 GCA_964639175.1 uncultured Clostridia bacterium | reverse complement strand
AGGGACATAAGCGCCAGGATAAGGGTTTTAGGCCCGCAGGGGTCGTTGTTCAATAGCCGTGGTGCGAAGCCCACGGTTTCGATCAGACCAGAGTTCAGTCCCTGTAAATGTGGGACTCCGTCAGGATATGAAATCGAAGTCATTCCCAAAACCCCATCGGGTGTGTTAAGAAGTGGAAGCTTCAGGTTATTCATTGATCAAACCGGTGTTATCCGAAGATCAGAATCCCCGCACCAGCCGGCTACCGCCCAGAGCGAACCGGTCGAATGATGTATTTTCAGCCTGAGCACACACAATTTGCGAGGTGGGCCGATGAAGATCAAAGCCGAATCGCTTCCGGTGCGGTGTGAAATTTGCCATCAATCAGATGAGTTTGACGCTGGTTTGAACCAGTGCCAGCGGTGCCGGAAAGTTGTTCAGGACACTGTTCATTTACCCCTCAAATCAACAAAATCGGAAAAAAAGCCACGTTGGGCAAGATGGCGCCGTCGTGTAGAGACTGGTTTAAAGATCTGGGTTTTTGGGTATGGAATGCTCCTTTTGAGTGGGGTTACACCAGTTGATGAATTGCTCGTTTTCGTGTTGCCCATTGATGCAGATTGGATCAGTCAGGCTCGACATGGGCTGGCGCACCCAACTTTTGTAATGCCATTTCTGGCTTTTATGATTGCTCTGATTGTTTCAGTATTGGAGAAGCGATCACGCCTGGATTTCTCAGTTGTCGAATGGGCAATCATTGCATTTGTCACTTTTTTTATCGGCGCACTTGTTTTACCGAGCGGGAGTGCTCCCCGGCGAAGCTACAATTGTGTGAGAGCCCTGAATGTCCTGAAAAAAATACATAGTGCCCAGGAAGCCTATCGGGTTGGCCCAGGAGGGGGACACTATGCAAAAACCCTGGCCGCGTTGAGGTTACCTCAGAATTCCACCGATGCTTTAAATCGGATCGAAGCCCGACTTGAGAATGTTGGATATTATGGCTATCAGGTCGTTTCATTTCATACTTTTCCCGCCACGGAAACTGTTCCGCCCAGATATGAAATTCAACTTGCACCCAGTATCTCTACCGGGAGACTTAGAAGCGGGAATGATGCCTATTTCCTGGACCAGACTGGAAACATACGCCATTCGGGGAGTCCAACCAAACTGGCCGATGTCAATAGTGACCCAGTTTTCTAAGTCGTGTAAGCCAGTAACTGGCCAGTATTCAACTGGTTATGATCTTGCAGCTATATTGATGTGAGGGAACCTTATGAAGATCAAGTCTCAATCACTCCCAACCAGATGTGAAATTTGCCATCAATCAGATGAGTTTGACGCTGGTTTGAACCTGTGCCGCAGGTGTCAGGCACTAAATCCATATGTTAGCAAGTTACATGATGGTATTACACAAGCAAAGCGAAGACGGATGTACTGGTCATGGATCCCACGGGTAAAAGTTGGGATAGGTATCTGCTACGTGCTGATCATTTTAGGAATTCTCAGCGGACTCACCAACATTGATTCCACACTGGTGAAATTGCCAATTGACCCTGATTGGCTAACTATGGTGCGGATTTGTATGGGGATTACAGGCACTTCTCTTCTCATTAGTTTTGGAATTGTAGCACTCCTGACCTGTTATTGGATCGACTGGCAATTTCGATTTGTTTCCCTCCCGGATTTGATCATGCTTGGGGTTGTTTTTTGGGTTTTTGGTTCTATTGGCTTACCAGGAACGATTGCCGCCCACCGAAGTGCCAACACCTATCAGGCAATCCAGATCGTTGAAAAGATCAGAACCGCTCAAGATTCATTTTTGAAAATTCACGGACAGTATGCTTCTGGTGTGGATCAACTTGTACAATCCTCAGCTTGTCCCAACGGTTTGACTGCGATTGAAGCCAGAGTTGGAAGGACCGGGTATCACGGCTATTTCCTCGTCTCCGTTCACACGCTTCCAGCTACAAATACGCTTCCTGCTCGATATGAAATCCAGGTGGCGCCGACTATTCGAACTGGCTGGCTCAGAAGCGGGAATGATGCCTATTTCCTGGACCAGACTGGAAACATACGCCATTCGGGGAGTCCAACCAAACTGGCCGATGTCAATAGTGACCCAGTTTTCTAAGTCGTGTAAGCCAGTAACTGGCCAGTATTCAACTGGTTATGATCTTGCAGCTATATTGATGTGAGGGAACCTTATGAAGATCAAGTCTCAATCACTCCCAACCAGATGTGAAATTTGCCATCAATCAGATGAATTTGACCCGGTGTTAAACCAGTGCGGGAGGTGCTGGAATGTGGCAAATCAATTCAACTCACCACGCATACAAAATTCAGAATGGCCAAAAGAGTACCCTCGTTTGGTCTGGTCTCGAATACTCAGAATTGATCTGGTTGTTTGTTTATTTGTGTGTTTTCTTGGCTTGATGCTTGGCCTGGCTCAAGTGGACAGTCAGTTACGAAGTTTTCCCGACAATGATTTGATCGGAGAGACGAAGATCTTTATTGGCCTTATGAGCCTTTTATTTCCTTTGCTAGTTGGTGGTTACAAGATTTTTTTCAAACCGGAAATTGAAAATCAAATTTTCACCGGCAACCCATCATCCTGGTTAACGGCTGGGATGATTTTCATTTTGATCGGAGGTGTGCTCACGGTTCAACATTGGACATTTCGACGGAGTGCAAACACTGCTGAAATGATTCAGAGATTGAAAATGGTTCATTTATCTCAAGAGATATATCGAACGAGCCTGGGGAAGGGCAATTATATAGGCTCGATCTACTCATTTTTGGAATGTTCACCAGATAGTGACTCAGTGAGAGCGGCTGAAGTCGTGACAATGGAAATGGAAAACTCCGCCAGAATTGAGTTTGGTAAGGAGTATGGCTACCAGATTATTTCATTTCAAATGGTTCCACAAACTGAGAAGTCACCGCCCAGATATGAACTACAAGCTGCCCCGAACATTCCAGCAGGTCCATACAAAAGCGGGAACGATTGCTTTTATTTGGATGAAACCGGAAAGATCAGACATTCCGGTAATCCAGAGCGACTGGCTGACAAAAACAGCGAGCTAATCCAGGAAAAATAGAATTGGGCACCTATGAAAATCAAAGCCGAATCACTCCCAACCAGATGTGAAATTTGCCATCAGTCAGATGAATTTGACCCGGTTTCGAATCATTGCCAACGATGCCATACCATAAACAATCGGGTTGCAGCTTCACCCGAGCCAATCCCAGAACCAGCCCCGGAAACTCCAGGTTTAAAACGACTTCGAAAAGTCCTCTCCGGGTTGAAAATCAGTTTTTATCTGTCCGTTTTTGGGATGTTTTTTGGGTTGCCGTTGGTTGGGAAACTGCTTCCGCCGTTGTCATTTGATTTGGATTGGATTGGGGTTTTCCAGCAGCGATTATTTTTGGTGACATTGCTGGCCTTACTCTCAATTGGCTTTGTGAAAATAATGATTTTTATTCGAGTAGACGAAACATTGCTCAAAGCACGAGAAATTGAATGGTTTGTTGCTGGATGTATTGTGGCTGTCCTTTTTTTCATCATGTTCCCAGGGACAATCTCAGCCCGGCGTTCGGCAAACCGGCAGGCAATTCTTCAGGCACTAACGAACATTCATCGCGCCCAGGAAGCCTATCGAAGCGGACCCGGAAAAGGGCAGTACGCTCCGACTTTGGCGTGGTTGACCTCGCACATCCAGCCTGAGAAAGCGTTAACCGAACGTGAAGCCGCCCTTGAGACGATTGGGTTTGCCGGGTATCAACTCAAATCATTTCAAGTATTTCCAGCCACCTCCTGGAGTCCCGTCCGGTATGAACTCAGGGTTGTCCCACAAATTCGAACCGGGATATTTCGGGGCGGAAATCATCAATACTACTTGGACCAGCGCGGAGTGATTCGCGAATCTGGAGACCCAAACAAGGCAGCCAGCACCCAGAGCCCACGCGAGATAAGCCAATGAAAATCAAAGCCAAATCACTTCCGGTGCGGTGTGAAATTTGCCATCAGTCAGGTTTGCTGAACTCAAATTCATCTTATTGCCAGCATTGTCATCAAACCAACCCATATTCTCCACCTTCGACGAGCCCTCAATTCAATTCAAGGAACGTCGCTGAACGCTGGACCTGGCTCCACACGGTACAGATGGGAATGACCTTCTGCATTGTCCTGTTGATTGCGGGTATTTTGAGCGCGTTTACCAGGCTTGATTTCTATCTGGTGAAGTTTCCAATTGACCCTGACTGGCTCACCGTGGCTCGAATTTGCATGGGATATACACTGACTTTTCTTCCGGCGACGATTGGTTTTCTATCGTTGATTGTCAGTTTGCGAGGGAACTTTCAGGCTCGCGGTGTATCTCCGGTAGAGTTGACCATCTCAGGTCTTATATTTTTGATTTTAGGAGCGATGACCTTGCCAGGGAACTGCGGGGGAAACAAGTTTGAGAATACTTATATTGCAGAGCGAGTTGTGAAGAAAATAAGAAGTGCCCAGGATGCCTATTTTAAAACTCATGGGCACTATGCTTCACGAGTTGAGCAACTTGTCGCTTCACCACATTTCCCCAATGGATTGACTGAACTGGAATCACGAATTGGAACTGTTGGCTATCAAGGGTATCGAATTGTTTCGTTTCACACAATGCCGCCAACTGATTCTCTTCCAGAAACTTATGACATCCAGTTTGCTCCATCCATTCGCTCGGGTATTTTATGTAGCGGGTCTGTTTGCTACTTTTTAGATCAATCGGGGATTATCCGACACTCTGGGAAACCAACTGAACTGGCGCAGGTCACCAGCGAACCGATCTCCAGGCTCAATGAATAGTCAAAAATACCACTACTCTCCATTGCGGAAAGGTCAGTTTTCGCCCGGATGGGCGCTGGAAAGTAGCCGGTGGGCAGCCTGCTTTGAGGCGCACCCACCGGAATACAGACAACGAATGATTCGCGCCCGGAGGGGCGCTGGAACCAAACTGGTCGGCCAGAATCGGAATCCAGCCGGAGAAAAGGCCGAAAGAACTTGCAGCGCCCATCCGGGCGCGAAGCGGGATGGGGTGGTGATCCGGTGGTAGCGCCCAAAGCCGCGCGACCACTGGCTACGCTCCATCGCCCTGCGGGCGGTAAGGCATCAGATCTTTTTTCATCCCTTTTTTATGGGGACTTGTACTTAGCCCGAAATTCCAATCACCAGGTAATGAAGAGGCGGTCATTGTGCGCTACGTGAGCTTTGAAATTCAAGATAAATTCGGTGGAAAGAGAATTACTCGGCCTTCTTTTTTGGTGGAAGCTTCGTACTGACCGCCGCCAGCAACGCATCCATACCGGATTTGGGACGGATCATCACCGTAAAATCTTGAATCAGGCCGGCATCATTGAATCGGAGGATATCAATGCCTTCAACATCCCGGTCACCGATATGAGCCCGGAAAATCAAGCCGATGGTGCCATCGGGGGACTGGAGTTGATCCGTGTAGTGAAAATCTTCAAAGACCTGGAGCAACACTGAAAACAACCCGGCAATGGCGCGTTTGCCTTCAAAGGGTTGAAAGGTAATGGGGCTGTGCAGGACGGCATCATCAGCCAGCGCCGCCAGCATGCCCTCCAGGCTGTGTTGTTCGACTGCTTCACGAAAACGAACGGTTGTCATGTAAAAACCTCAATCTGTATGGAGTGCAGCAGCGTGACGCCGCTTTTGGATGTGGAGTGCGGCGGCGTGACGCCGCTTTTTTATGTGCCCTGGTGCGGTCCAATGTGGAACCTCATCCCGGTCAGCGCTCCATCAATATAGGTCAGGGGGCGATAGAAATAAAACCAAACCAGGTTGTCCGGTGGAAAAATGACATATGCCTGTTGATTTCGTTCCCACACCTGAATGTGACTGGAACGAAAGATCAAATAGCTGCCGACATACACCACCAGGACGAGAGCGAAGAATGCTAAACTGGTCAGGAAGACTGGCTTTTTCATTTCCGTAACCTCCTCTCAGGATCAATATGACACACATTACTTCTTCGCGGCGGTTGCCAATTTATCTGGTACTTGATTGTTCGGAATCAATGGCAGGTCCAGCCATTGAAGCGGTGGAAACTGGCATTTCAACCCTGGTTTCAGAACTTACCAGGAATCCAATGGCGGTTGAAACCGCCCATTTGAGTCTGATTACCTTTTCACGAAACGCTCAGCAGGTATTGCCATTGACGGAATTACTGAGCTTCCAACCTCCGCATTGTATCGTTCGGCCTGGCACCGCCCTGGGTGACGCCTTGCAGGTGCTCCTGGCCTGTGTCCAGCGGGAAGTCCGGCGCTCGACACCCACTCAAAAAGGGGATTACCGCCCGCTGGTATTTTTGCTGACAGATGGCCAGCCAACTGATGACTGGGAGGCGGCGGCTGATGCGATCAGACAGGCCAGCCAGCCGGCTTTTTCCACTGTTTGTGCTATCGGCTGCGGAGATGACGTTGATATCGAAGTCCTCTTTCGCATCACAGATACGGTGTTGTTGATGCAGGATTTTTCTCCGATCAACATCCGCAAGCTTTTTTCCTGGATGACGGCTTCGGTGACCACCATGAGTCGGACGATTGGGTTGGGGCAACAACATGCCGGGCTTTCGTTCGCTCCGTTTTCCTGGGGGCAACTTGAAATGCCGACCCGAACCTATTCAACCCGTTCGGAGCTTCCGCGTCAGGTCTTTTTGCACGCCCGGTGTAGTCAAACCGGTCAACCGTACCTGCTTCGGTTTGGACGTGACGAACAGGAGTCAGTCTATCAGGCCGTTGCTTCACACCGGCTGGAAATATTTGAAGATGATGACGAAGCGGTGTTGCCTCCGATCAATTCAGCTTTGCTGCGCGGATGCCCGCCTTGCCCCTATTGTACCAATCCAATTGCTGCCCAATGTGTCTGTGGCGCGCTCTTTTGTGATCATCCTGATAATGAAATCACCGCCTGCCCAACCTGCCATCTCCAACTCAGGTTTTCAGGTCAATATGTGAATTTCAATATCCGCCAATCGCAAGGATGATCGGGTGACGAGATGACACCTGGATGAACTCTTTTGCTATTTTGGAATTGGAGTCAGTTCCGGGAGTGGTTTAAACCGGTCAGAGGCGGCAAACATCAAGTCGCCTTTGTGCTGATTGGCTTTCAGGCCCACCACGTTGACCTGATCGGCAAAAAGTTCAGTCAACACTTCATTGCGAAGTTGACCTTGTTTGAGCCAGAGGGGCATGGGGATTTCAATATAAATCCAGACCATGTCAACCTTTACATCCATCCCAACCCAGGTCAGGCGGAGCGCTTTGCCGCGTTCGTTGCGGAGTTCAAACCGATCCTTCACATAGGCAAACGTCAAGCTTTCGGCATCTGGCGTCTGGTCCAGGACGATATGCCGTCCAGTGCGTCGGCTCAAAGCATTGGTCAGATCGTCCGTAAAAACCCGGAGCGTCATTTCAACCGATTTGGTTTTGGGGTTGAATTCGAGCTGGGTAAAGCTGGCGTGGAAATCATGAGCCGTGACACACCGTGAATTGAAGCCAAAAACCAGGGTTGTAACCAGGAGGAATGCGAGAAACTTGAACATAACAGTGAGGTGAAAAGTGTTTAGAGGTGCTACCTTCAGATGATTGGAGTTCACTCTAAAAACAAAGGGATTTACGGTCAATTGTAAATCCCTTTTCTCCAGATCAGGTTGTCATCAAGTTAGCGAGCTACTGACTACTGACTACTGACTACTGACTAATGACTACTGACTACTGACTAATGACTAATGATATTTGGCCTTGAGTAGTTCTTCGATCAGGATTGAGAATTCCCGTGGGCCGTCTTTGGGGTCAAATCCGGTTTCTGTTTTGCGGAGATTTCCCTGACGGTCAATAAAGAAGGTAATCGGAATCCCGCGCACACCATAGAGTTCTTTCACCTGTTTGGCTTCAAACACTTGAAATCCCGGCTTCTGTTGTTTGACGAAGGCTTTGGCGGCGTCCAGATCATCGTCAACGTTGATTGAGAGCAATTCGAACCCTTTGGCTTTATAGGTATTGTGCAAGGTGATGAGGTGCGGAAACTCCGCACGACAGGGCCCTCACCAACTCGCCCAGAAATTGAGCATGACCACCTTTCCTTTGAGTTTGGAAAGGCTGACTTTTTTTCCATCAAAGCTGGTCAAGGTGAAATCTTTCGATGGTTCTTTCACCAGTGAAGCCATCACTTTTTCCCGAAGCCTCGAAATCCGCTTTTCGGTGGCCGTGGCGATCAGGGCAGAGGTATGAATTGAGGTGTCTGCCTGACCAATCTCTGCTAACCGTTTCCTGGCCATGGCGGAATTATCGCCTTCACTGGCAACGACTTCGGCAAAAATCTGAGCGGCTTCTCTGGTTTTGCCTTGTTTTTCATAGACTCGGCCCAATTCATAATTCACATCATCCGTTTGATTGAGGGTCAGAGATTGGGTGAATGCGGCTTCCGCCTCTGAAAGATTATCCAGTTGAACCTGAATTCTCCCCAGGGTTTCAAGGAACGAGGCTTTTCGCTGGTGTGCATACGACTGGTTATAACTGGTTCCAGGTTTGCCTTGAGTCAGTTTCTCTAATTCGGTCAGGGCCAGTTTAGCGTAGGCTAATGCTTTTTCCTGGTCAGGTCGGGCGCCAGCCGTGAGGGACCAGGCAAGATCGTTAAGCAATCCCACTTTCCGAGGTTCAATGGCCAGGATTTGTTTTACCGTCGCTTCTTGTTTCGCCGTGTCTTTGGCTTCTTTATACAGTCCGACCAATCGTTCCAACAGATAGGCCCGAAATTGCTCATCATCGGGATTTTCCTGGTTTAGAGTTTCGAGCTTTGTAATTCGATCAGCCAGTGGTGTTTTCCGATCTGCTTCTATCGTCTGAACTTTCCGGATCCAAAAATACCGCCTGCCGGCAAAGATGTATTGGATCGGTTCCCCGGTATCTGCAAA
The DNA here is from genome assembly GCA_964639175.1 of uncultured Clostridia bacterium. GTDB lineage: Bacteria > Acidobacteriota > Blastocatellia > Chloracidobacteriales > Chloracidobacteriaceae > JACQXX01. Next base: position 12,915 of record CAZXCE010000061.1, on the reverse strand, counting down.
CGTCGAAATACCCATCAGCCCAGGCGGGGCACCTGGAGTGGGAAATTTGTCATCGAGTTCTTTGGTTATTTCCTGGGCAGCCGTCTGGTCTTTGAGCACAAGCCAGTATGCAAGTCTGATGGCCGAAAGCAGGTTTGGTGAAGGGGGTTCAGATGCTTTCAGCGCGGTGAGTTCCTGGCGCATGGCGGCTTTGGCTTTGTCAGAATCCCCGGCTTTGGCCACGTTGACCGACATCACGCCAATGGCGGCTTCGTAATTTTTTGGATCTTGTTTTAAGAGTGACTGATAGAGGGCAAGGGCTTCATCAAACTTCTTTAACTCCTCGACCTGAAACGCAGCCAGGCTGGCAATCATTTCATGATTGTTGGGATCAAGGGCAATGGCTTTTTTGTAAGCTTCCTCAGTTTTTACCAGGTCCTCTTTATGAAATCGGTATAAATCAATCAGCGCTGATTGGCCCACAACCGAGTCCGGTGCCACGGCACCAGTCTTTTCAAGTAAGTCCTGGATCGCTTCTCTGTCTATCAGCAGTACCCTGTTTCGAGCCAGAATCAAGGGGAAAACCGGATTGGCCGGGTCTTTCGCCATTTTGTCGAGATATTCCTGCCGCACCCGATCTGGTGAAACCAGCATGAGTTGAATGGCTACATACAGATTGTGAAGCTTATAAGAATTTGGGTCTTGGTTGAGTGCCGCCTGAATTTTCGCTAGTGCACTTTTGTAGTCTTGAGTTTTGTAGAGTTCATTTGCCTGATCTGACAGCGTTTTCGCCGTATCAGATTTGGTTTCAAGCGTGTAAATTGTTGTCTGGGTTGCCGTTGATTGTGCCAGCAATGGAATGGAAGCTCCCCAAAGCCAGATCGAGAGGCAACATATCAGGCACAATTTGATCCAGTATCGGCCTGGTTTCATCAAAATTCTCCTTTTATGAATTTATGAATTGAGAATACAGAATGTTCGTGGTGTTTGGTGACTGGTGCTTGGTACCAAGCACCAGTCACTCAGTTCCGAAAAAATTCTCAATTCAGATTCATTTACCGAAACCGATCACTGGCTTTGATCAGCTCATCGGTGATGCCGGGTTCAAACGCGGAGTGTCCGGCATCGGGAATCACGTGAAACTCGGCTTCCGGCCAGGCTTTGTGGAGCGCCCAGGCGGTCATCATCGGGCACACAATGTCATAGCGCCCTTGAACGATCACCGCTGGAATATGTCGAATGCGGTCAACGTCTTTGAGCAACTGGTCTTCTTCCATAAAGATGTTGTTGACAAAGTAGTGGCATTCAATCCGGGCAATCGAAAGCGCTTTGTCATCGGCGCCAAACTCGGTGACCAGATCCGGGTCCGGGTACAGGGTGCAGGTTGAACCTTCCCAGATGCTCCAGATTTTCGCGGCTTCGAGTCGGAGGGTTTCATCATCGCTGGTCAGTCGCCGATAGTAGGCGTTCATCATATCCCCGCGTTCTGCTTCGGGGATGAAGTTCAAAAACGGTTCCCATTGATCCGGGTAGATCGCCCCGGCGCCATCCTGATAAAACCAGGCAAGTTCTTTTTTGGTACACAGGAAAATCCCGCGCAAAATCAGCGCCTGAACCCGCTCCGGATGGGTTTCCGCATAGGCCAGCGCCAGCGTGCTGCCCCACGAACCACCAAACACCACCCAGGTATCAATGCCTAAATGTTCGCGGATCTTTTCGGTGTCGGCCACCAGATCCCAGGTCGTGTTTTCTTCAAGCGAGGCAAATGGAAGGCTTTTGCCTGATCCGCGCTGGTCAAACAAAATGATGCGGTAGGCTTGTGGGTCAAAAAATTGCCGGTGTTTGGGAGACGTGCCGCTGCCTGGACCACCGTGTAAAAAGACAACCGGGCGACCATTCGGGTTTCCACTTTGCTCATAATAGAGCGTGTGAATATCAGACACTTTCAGCATCCCCTGATCAAAGGTTTCAATCGGATCATAGAGCGTTCGCATAGTGATAGGCTTCCTGTTCAATTGTGAAATGTGAGATGACGGGTGTTGTAACACACCGACTGTTCAACTTGAAGAAAAGGTTTTGAACTGCTTTGATTTCAGTGTTCTAAATCCCAATTTTCACTCCGCAACCACATGAACCGTCATCAACTTGAATGGAATCGTCATGGGTTTTTTGTCATCCGGCACTTGTTGACTGTGCGCGATCAAATACTTTTAAAACAGGTGTGCGACCGAATTTTCAACCAGTGGCTTTCTGAATCGCCAAATCCAACTGAAGCCGCCAACTACACAAATCTGGCCTATTTAACCGAGCCGCGATATTTCAGCCACCATCCCCAGGAACTGATCTGGCTGTTGGAGTTGATGGCGAGCGAAACTGTATTTGGACCGGTGCAGTCGGTTTGCGACCAGGAACTGATCTTTCACAACACCCAGTATTTCTTTGAACCGGCCACCCACACCCGCGACGGTAACTGGCATCGAGATCAACAATTTGGCGCCACAGATGAAGCCGAGGAACAACGCTGGATGGCCACGACGGTTGGCGTTCATATTCATATTGCCCTCGAACCTGATGACCACCTCGAAATTGTGCCGGGCACCAACGCCCGATGGGATACACCGGCAGAACGTGTCATTCGCCAAGGGCTGAACGGAATTGCCAGAAATGCTCCGGATATGCCCGGCGCCGTTAGAATTGACCTGCAACCAGGGGATGCCTGTGTCTTCAATGCCTGGAGTATCCATCGAGGACGATATGTTGCGGGCAAACCACGCCGGACGTTTGATGTGATTTATGGAACCAAGCCTGACTCGTATGTGACGCCTCCGACGTGTTTCCTTGACCCGAAACACCTGGATGGGATAAGTCAATCCGCACACCTGTTTTACTCACGCTTTATTGCGACCTATCGTGATCTGTGGAATGACAACGCCCATGAACCCTTTTTGTGATCGAATGGCAGTGATTGGCGCTGGTCCCTGTGGACTGGCGATGGCCAAAGCGCTTTCCGAACATCAGATTCCCTATGACCAGTTTGAGGCCGACGATGACCTGGGTGGAAACTGGTATCACGGCGTCTACTCGACGACACACATCATTTCATCCAGGAAAACCACGCATTTCCCGGATTTTCCAATGCCGGAAAGTTACCCCGACTTCCCCAGTCGCCAGCAAATGCTTGAGTATTTGCGCTCATATGCCCGGCATTTCAACCTGCGGCCTCAGATTCAATTTCGAACCAAAGTGGTTTCGGTCCAACCGCAGCCCAATGAACGCTGGGAACTGGAATTCGAATCGGGTGAAAAGCGAATCTATAAAGGGGTGCTGGTATGCAACGGCCATCACTGGGATCGCCGATTTCCGAACTATCCGGGGCGCTTTGCGGGTGAATATATCCACTCCAAAGACTATCAACATCCAGACCAGTTAAAAGACAAACGCGTGCTGGTGATTGGTGGGGGAAACTCAGCCTGTGATATTGCCTCTGAAGCCGCCCGGATCGGGGCGTCCTGTGCCATTAGCCTCCGGCGGGGGTACTGGTTTTTGCCGAAAACCGTGTTTGGCGTGCCGCTGGTTGAGTTTATCCCGGCCTGGGCGCCGCTCTGGCTTCAACGGCTGGTGCTCAAGGGCATTCTCAAAGTCGTGGTCGGCAAGTATGAGCAATATGGCCTTCCCAAACCGGACCACAACATTTTCGAAGCCCATCCCACGCTCAACAGCGAGTTGCTCCATTATCTAAAACATGGCCGCATCCAACCCAAACCGGACATTGCGCGGTTTTCAGGCCGCACCGTCGAATTTGTTGATGGCACACAAGCTGAATTTGATCTGGTGGTGTGCGCGACGGGCTATCATCTGAGTTTTCCGTTTTTGCCGCCCGGCCTGGTGCCAGTCACCGGAAGTCTGGCGACGTTGTACGGCGGGGCGCTTTTGCCTGAGTATAAACACCTCTACATCATCGGCACCCAGCAACCCCGATATGGGTTTGGTCCGCTGTTGACTCCCAGCGCCCAACTCCTCTGCCAGATGATCAAAGTCCAGGACCAGATGGAGTTGCCACTGGGGCGGGTCCTCAAAGAATTTGGTGTCAAACCGCCAGCTTCACATTTGCTCGATCCCCAAAAAACCCTGTCTGATTTGCGCAAGGCGCGGCGGTTTCTCCCGATTTTTGTCTGGTATGAGCGTCGATTACGGCGAGCGAAAGCGCAAAGGAGTGAAAGGCAAAGAGTTTAGAGGGAAGATAGCCCACTCCTCAGAATCAACACTGAGCTACTTCGCTCCTTCGCTCTTTTTCTTTGATCGTTCAAGCGTTTGGACCAGCCGGGCGCCTTTGTTGCGGAGACCATCTTTATCCCATTTGGCCACCGCTTCGGCTTCATTCACACCAACGCCGCCGCGAAATCCACATTTGAGGCATTCCACTGCCATTCCCTGAGCTGGTCGGGTGGTTTTGGCCAGCGAAAGAACTTCGCGTTTGCAGAACGGACAGGCTTTTCGGGGAAGTGTGAGGGAGAGTTGATGAGGTTGCGGCGGTTGGGGAGGAGGCTCAATCGTGGGAGGCTTTGGTTCTTCAGGGACAGCCATCAGCTTTGAGTTCTGTTTTTGAGGCGTTGAAGGTGGCTCTGGCAACGGAACAACTGGTGCTGGCGGTGTTTTCTTTGGCCCAGTCGGAGTTTTGGCAGGTTTGGTCTGGACCACCTTTGGCTCTGGAGGCGGCACAGGTTTGGGAACCGGTGCCGGAACGGCCCGTGGTTTGGGTTTGGGCTGCGGAGGATCTTCGGATTTGGCCGTCACGGGTTCTGGCTCTGGTTTGGGTTTGGGCCGATTTGCCGATTCCGAAAAGGGGTCATCCATCAAAAAATCGAATAAGCTTGGCTGGGCAGAACCTGGTTGGTGCTTCATGATCGCTACCTGTTTAAGAATTTCTTCAGTAAGGCGGGAAAAAGATAGAGTTTTGTACCAGCAGTCGTTCCTTGATGCGTGTCGTTCTCGATTTGACACTGTTCCAATTCCTGCAACTGATGCTATTGGGACAGGAGATTTTAAGATCAAGGCATTTGAGTTAATTACTTAAGTATAGCTTTTCAGAAACTGACTACTGACTACTGAACTACTGAACTACTGACTATAAACTTGTTTGACACTACACTTACAATAATTGTCCGCTCGACTTCAAGCAATAGACTGTTTCATCCAAATTATTTCCTTTTGGTTCTAAATCGTTCCTGGTCCTGAAATTACAGTAGCAACAAAGAGGTCATTTGAAGCTTATGTCTGGTCAACTTTCTCACGAGCAAGTTCGTCGGAGCCTGCGAAATTTCGGTTTTTTGGTTCTCGTTCTGGCCACATTTCTCCAGTTTTCCTGTACGGGCAGGTCATTTAACCATCGTCATCAGGCCGGAGATAACCAGCCGCTCTGGATTTATGATCCCAAAGGCGGAGTGATCGGGCTAACCGTGGTTGAATCAGAAAATTACGTTCTGACCGCGTTGCCAGGGTTTAAGGCTGTGGTGGCCCTTGACCCGGCAACTGGAAAAGAACGATGGCGGTTTACCCACGAAAAAATGACATCTCCTGGGCGACCACGTGTCGAAGGTGGATTGATTTTTATCGCCAACGCTGATTTCCAGACTCATCCAGACGGCATCCCAGGGACTTTTTTCGTCCTGGATGCCCGGACCGGAAAACTGGTCTGGCAACGCGAATCCATTGGCGGCGTGGTGGCCGGGTATGTTTTCCCGCTGATCAAAAATGGGTTGCTGATCAATTTGACCAGCAGTGCCGTCACTCAACGCGAAGAAATCGTCGAGGTCTTTGAGGTCAAAACCGGGGTGGATCTCTATACCATGTCGGTTGACCGTGCAAAATGGAATGCCACGCATCCAGGCAAGGAATTCAAATCGCTTGAATTCTGCGAAGATGGGCGAATGGTTGTGATGACCACCAGTGCCACCTGTTTTGTCGCTGATTTTCGAGGGCGATCTGTCAAAGAACTCTCGTTTTCACCAGCCGGACCGCCTGAATCAGCCGAATGTGTCGAAAATACGCTCTATCTCACCGGGAAGACCGGAGCCACCACGTTTGTTCAGGCCATTGATGTGTCAACTGGCAAAACCCTGTGGACCCACCTGGGAGACCGACCGGTTGAACTGGTACCCTCTCTGGCGGCAGGTAAAGGGTTGCTGCTCGAAGGTGGTGAGGCTGGAAAACCCAGCCGCCTGGTCGCGGTGGATATTCAAACCGGAAAAGACCTCTGGGCAACTGAGATTCCACGAGCAAGCCTGTCCGGTATTTCCACCGGACCCGCCGGTGCCGGGCTGATTGTGGTTCGACCTGATCGGGAACCCAGGTTGCTGGCAATGGAAGTTGAGACTGGAAAAATCAAATACAATCTCCAGACGAATGACTTTCCGGCACGGTCTCTGTTGAAAGCAAAGCCGCCATATGTGGCCGTCATTTCTGAAAAAGCTCAGGGGAGCGAGTCCGAGGCAAAGGTTACGGTGTTTGATCTTCAGACCGGAACCTACCTTTGGAATCACATTGACGATCCTTTCTATTACCTCGATTTCACCCCTGAGTATTTGCTGATGGGCAATACCAGCTACCTGCTGGCGTTTCCATTTCAAAAAAAGTGAGTGGCTGACAGGCGGAAGTGGCTGACAAAAGCTATTTGTTTATTTTTCGGAAATCGGGCTACACTTTGGGTTCTTTCTTTTTTGCGTATCTTTGGAATTTCCGCCTGTAATTCCATCAATTTGGTGGTCATTTGAATGAGTACATTGCCCATGGAACATCTGGAACGAGACCCGGAATTAACAATGGCCCTGAAAGCTTTCTTTATTGAGAAATTGCCCTGGAAAGTGACCGAACCTCTTTTTGGTTCGTACCTGGCCTTCACGTTTGCAGAATTAAATCATCAGGTTCCAACACCGGTTGAATCACACACTCAACGTGCCGTTGTCGGAGCAACAAATTCACCCTTTTACCCATCTGGGAGTGAGTCAGCAAATCATCATCAAAATCAACCGGCGGGAAGCAAAGAGGTTTTCGAAGTTGCCGAGCGCATTGTCCAGTTGCTCCAAAAAGCAATTTTCCAATTTGAATCAGATTATGCTGAGAACTTTCAGAAACTAAGCAGTTTATTTCGATGGAGGCGCGCGTCAGACCCTGAAAACCTGGCGAGCGAGACTTTGAAGCGAGCCTACCTGAATATCATCCGGGGATACCGGGAGAACTGGAAACTAATTGAAGAAAACGGCGTTGTAAAATGCCTGTATACTGAAGACCAAAATAGCTTTGAATTAAAAAATTATATCTATCAGATTTCGAATAAGGTCAATCTCGAAGCCTATCGCAAAATTGACGTTTCGGAATCGCTTGATAACCAGTTTGAGTTTCAGGACCGGGGGATTGAATCGGCTGAACCGGGACTCAGCGCCGCACTGCATGAGGAATACCGGCTCACGGTTGAGCATCTGATTGCGGTTGCCAACAAGTGCCTGGCGTGCTTGCGGCAATGCAAGTTTCAAAATGCCCATTTCACCGGCAGCGAAATGTACTCAATTTTGGTGCGCTACATCACAATCAGCGAATTGTCCCAGGAGGAACAAACCGTTCGATTTCGTGAGTTTGCCACCGAACTTGGAATCAGCATCAATCACCTGCGAACACTGGTCACCTATACCAAACATCGGGTGGCCCGCTGCATGCAGCTCAATCAATCCAAAGGCCGGCGGGCAACACCCACCTGTCAGGATCTGAAAATGCCAAATGCGGATGAATCGGCTGCCGATGCGTTTCAACGATTTCGAGCCGGCCTGGACGCGCTCATTGACCAGATTGGGATCAAGGAAGAATGAAGAATCAGTCAGTACCCCCTGCGTGAGCGGGAGGGTCTTGTTTATGTGTTGCCCGCCCGCTCACGCAGGCGCTACTGACAAATTGTTATTGTTGAAGGAGTTATTATGACCACGGCCTGGCCGCCACTTGAAAAAAACCTATTGCGACAGTTCCTTTTGGGAACGCTTGATTCCTTGCAAGTACAGGCAATTTCTGACCAGTTGTGGCACGACGAAACTGCTCAGGCGGCAATGCACCTGTGCGAACAGGAGTTGATCGAAGATTTTGTATTGGGAAAACTGACCGGTTCTGAACAGATACTGGCAAATGCCTATGTGCAGACCTCCCGACATTCACGAGCCCAACTTGAGACCCAAACTCGATTAGCGGCCGTGTCGCAGGCGATCCGGGCAACGCTTGCCCAGAGTGAACCGGAATCAACCGCGCTCAAACTGCTGGCTATTGGAAAGTCAGCCATGCAGGCACTTGCGCAACAATTGACGCTGCCCGTCTTTGCCCTGGCGCCAGCGCCAGCGCTCTCGTTTCGGGATTTGGGCCTGGCGATTCCAACACTTGAGGTGCCGCTCAACCAGGATCGAATTCTGCTTAATTTGACCGTGGTGGATGAGACGCCGGATCAGCACTTAATTGCCCGGCTCTATAGCATCGAACGCCAGCACCAGAGTGCTGAACTGGCTTCGGTTGAGTTGCCATTTACACCAGATCGCGCTTTTGCCGTCGAACTGGATGTGTCAGAACTGGAAGAAGATTCTTATATTCTGAAGGTCTTTGACGCGGATGATGCTCAGGCGGTACCTGTTGAACGCTTCGTTTTTACGCTGCTGTTTGAAGAACGCGACCATTCTTTAAAGGGCTAAGGGCTGGAGGTTTGGGGCTAAGGGCTGGGAGTTGAGGAATTGGTTTTATTTCATCCCTCATTTCTCATCCCTTCGATTGCTCCGAGCTTGCGAGCCCTCAGTCCAGTTTCTTCAGCCCCCAGCCCTTAGCCCCCAGCCCGATTTCTTCAGCCCTCAGCCCAATTCTTTCATCAGTCGGTTTTGCTGGAATCAAGCGACTTAATAACCGACGTCAAAGCTGCGGATTGGCCGTTGATCTGGCCGATAGCCGCATCCACAACCGAAAAACGATGTTCGAGCGCTTTGCGATAGGTCAACAGCCGGGCTTGTTGATCGGCAATATTTTTATCAATCTGCTGGATTGAGGATTGAAACCCCGTGATCGCCTGTTCGATGGTACTGACAATTGGGCTGACCGAGGTTGCGAAAAATTGTGCCAGTCCAGTTTGAGTCTCGGTTTTTCCGGTAAATAAAGCCTGCACATCAGTCAGTGAGTCAGTCAGTTTTGTGTTGAGTGTCTCCTGATCAATGGTGATTTTTCCAGTTGCATCGCGGCCCAGTCCAATTTGTGACAGCCCTGTCAGGTTCCCGCCATTCCCGGTTGCGTTTGTTTGAAGCAGGTTGCGAAGTTCGTATTGAACCTGCCGCAACGTCGGGTTTCCAGCCAGTATCCCGCTGGCTCTCCCTTTTGAATCCGGCTTGTACTGGTCATTCATCAGGTCCTGCACCGCATTGTACGCCGTCACAAAATTCTCAATTTTACTTTTGAGGGTGCTGGTATTGCTGGTAATGCTAATGGTAGTGGTCCCGGTGCTTTTCAATGACAGGGAAACACCTGTCAGGGCATCGGAAATCGTGTTGCCAGAGCGGGAAATCTCCAGACCGTTAATTTTGAGCGAGGCATCCAGGTTGGCTCCAGCCAGACCCACGGAACGCAGGTTGAGCGCAGTGCCAGTGCCAGTGCTCGTCGTTTCAACCAGTTCAACGCTCCCCGCCGCCCCGGTCTCGGTTGAGGTCAACACCAGTTGATTTTGAGTTCCATTGCCGGCGACATCCACAATTGAAGCAGAGACCCCGGCTTTGGCGCTGTTGATGGCGTCACGTAATCCAGCCAGGGAATTATTAGCCGTGGTAATCGTCAGCGGTGTGCCGGTCGTGGCCCCGCCTTTGCGCAGTTCAAACGTGGCAGTGGTGGCCCCATTAGCCAAAATTGCCGTCTCTGTGGTTGGAAACCCGGTGGTGGCCTGTGAAAACTGGCTTGCCAGGCGGAGAACTTCAACCTGCACGGTGCCCAGTGACGCGGTCGTGGCCGCCGTGGCCGTGGTAACGGTGGGGGTGGATGACGCCGTAAAGCGCCCGGCGCTCAGCGTGCGGTCAGTTAATCCTCCGATGGCTTCTTTGAGCGTAATCAGCCGCGTATTCAATTGCTTGAGCGCATCAGCCCGTCCGCGATACCCGGACTGGGTATTTGATAATTGGGTAATTGGTCGGCTTCGGATGGCCACCAGTGAATCGGTAATCACGCCAAAGTCAATCCCGCTCCCTACTCCGCTGAGATTTGTTATTCCAGACATACATACCTCAATTGGTCCACATCAGTTGGCAGTTATTTCAAATGACTTACCCGACTGTGCTTGTGGTGATTGATGAGGACCCTATCCAGCCAGGTTGATAAATGGCCCTTGCAGTTCGCTCAGCGCGGTCGAAAGCCGCAGCATCGTTTCACTCGGAACCTGTCGAATCAACTCACCTGAGTTTCGATCCATCAGTTCAACGACAATTTGATGTGTGGCTTCATCGCGTCGAAACCGAAGCGAAATGTTGAGGGCATCAGTAATTTCAGTGATGGTTTGGCGTGCCGACGCGGGTCCTTTTTGATTTCCGGGTACCGGGACTTCTGTCTCAATGCCTGTTTTTTGGCCCGTGCTGATTGGTTCGGCAGGTTGTGAATTTCGGAGACTGGTGCCAGGGATTTTTTCCGATGGCTCAAGTCGAAAGAGCCCAGGGGGAGTTGCAAATTCGGTGTACATACTTCACTCCATTGAAACAAGAATCAATTCCAGCTTTGATTCGCGCTCTGCTGATGCGAAACAAAACTGGAATTGTTCTTCGGAGAAAAGTCAGGCGAGAGGACTTACCGCAGCAGCGAGAGCAGAGCTTGATTTGATTGGTTTGCCTGCGCTAAGGCCGAAACACCAGCTTGTTGCAAGGTTGTGAGTCGGGCCAGATTCGAAGCTTCAGAGGCAATGTCTGAATCGCGGATGGCTGATTCAGCCGCCTGATAGTTGGACAGTTGTGAGGTAGCCAGATCAATGGCCTGGGTCAGGTTGTTTTGGCCAGCCCCGACTTTGCCTTGAATCGTTCCCAGGGTTGAAATCGCGCTCTTAATGGCTTCGATGGCGTTTTTGGCACCATCAACACCGCCGGTCAGTGTGGCGGCACCCGCCGTGGTTGGTGATTGGGACGAAATATTGTTGTTGGCACCCGCCGTGGCGTCGTTGGAAACAGCCAGGTCAAAACTCTTTAATGAGATGAAGGAAACTTCAGATCCATTGGCTTTGTTGACGACGGCAAACACACCGGAACTTCGCAGGGTCGTATCGCTGTTGATAGCCGTAGCGGCATTGGAGGCGCCAGTGGCGGCAGTGGTGCTGGTGGTGAATGACACACTATGGGACCCAGTATCCACACCAATTTCATCACCGCTGAAACTGAGGGTTTGTGAGCCGGCTGCCGTGGCAGCCCCAACTGACTTGGTAACGCTGTGAACGGCACTGGTGATGGCGATATCATTGGCGGCGGCACCTGCCCCGGCAATGCCGGTTTGGTTGGCACCATCAGCATCGCTTGATGAAACGGTAAACAAGCTGGCTGATTTCAAAACCAGTTTGTTGTTGGTGTCGATTTCGGCCTTGATCCCGGCGGCCTGTATGTTGGCGTCATTATTAATCGTATCAACCACGTTTGAAGCTGAGGCACCGGCTGAGAGATCAATGGAAAATGATTCCAGGTTGCCGCTCGAACCAACTTTCTGGAAGGTCAAGGTTTCGGCAGTGGCCAATCCTGAGGCCAGACTCTGGTTGCCAGTCACGCTGCCCGTGCCCGTTCCGATATTGAGGTTGTTGAGGTTGAGTCCGGTTTTATCAACCCGGGAGTTGGTCAAATCAAGGTTCACCTGATTATTAGCGGCTGACGCATCAGTTCCGCCACCGATATAAACACCAATGTTTTTGTTGTATCGGCCTTCGTTTGTTCCAGAGGCGCCGCCAAGGCCGATGTTTTCAGCCTGGCGTGTAATTTCATCAAACACTTTGGTTAATTCAGAGTTGAGCGTGTCCCGGTTTCCGGTAAAGGTATCGGAGGCTGATTGTGCGGCCAGGGTCGTGGCCCGGTCGAGCAAGCCTGAAATGGTGTTTAACCCACCGTCAATAATCTGGAGTGTCGAGACTCCGTCATTGGCATTGCGAACGCCCTGGGTGATGGTTGTAATGTCGTTGCGGTACGAATTGGCAATGGCCAAACCGGCGGCATCGTCGCCTGATTTGTTGATGCGCAACCCTGAGGACAATCGTTGAAGCGTCTGGTTTAATTTCGAAGTTGTTGAAGAGAGCCGTTGCTGTGACCCTGTTGAACTCAAGTTGTTGATTAATGAGAAACTCATATTCTTCCCTCCACCTTTGTTTGTTATTCAAAATTGGTAAGAACGCTGTGATGTTTGTGGATCACTTTGCTCTCTACACTTTTACTTATCGAACTCAGGCTCAAAAACTTTAGGGGACTTGAGAACTTTATCCGGAATATTTGGAAAAACAGGCTTCCAGACAAAGAAAAAGTCGGCCTGACCGAGACCGACTGAGAGAGCCTTTGTATGAAGGAGAAGTAAAAAGCTACTTTCTCTAATGCAACTCAAGGGCCAAACTGGTCCACTTCATGCCTGTTTGGTCCTTGCAGTTCAAATCATTTGCGAGGTTGAAAAATTTGGGCGATATATTTCTTGAAGTAGCAGACTTCATCTCTTTGATTGCCCCAAACCCTAAACTCAGGGCTGAGGGCTAAAGACAACAGGCTGAAGAATTGGTTTTCTTTCATCCCTCATCCCTCATCCTTCATCCCTTCGAAGAACCCTGAACCCTGGTGGTAAGTACCTTGTCATAAATTTTCTGAGATATTGGGTTTGGTAAGTGTTTGATTCTTTTCCGTGTTTTCCGTGTTTTCCGTGGTTAAAATGTTTGGAAATTTT
>CAZXCE010000060.1:0-22291 GCA_964639175.1 uncultured Clostridia bacterium | reverse complement strand
TCCAGGTTATCAATTGGTTTGGTCAAATAGTCATTGCATCCGTTATCAAAGCCCGTCTGGATATTGGCGGCTTCACCTCGCGTCGTGACCATAATCACCGGGGTGTTTTGGGTCACGCTTTGATTGCGAAGACATTTCAGGGCTTCAAACCCGTCCATCTGGGGCATATTCACATCCATCAAGATCAGGTCGGGTTGTTCGGCGGTTGCTTTTGAAACAGCTTCAATTCCGTTGCGTGCCGTGATCAAATCATAGACGCCAATATTGAGCATCATCTTTTCCATCATCAGAATTGTGCTGGAATCATCAACCAGAAGAATTTTTTTTCGCATGGGATTGCTCCTTGTGAGTAAGTGTGTGTGTCTGCTGTCGGTTGCCGATGCAATCACTGACAATTGGTATAAATCGTTGAACAATGCAGTGCCATTGCCGCATGCGTGGTCAGCAATTCAAACAGTTTGAAATCAAGTTCCACAAACCTGGCTTTTTGGGGGAGCAGGCGGAAAATTGCCACCACCCCGATGACGGCTGACCCGATTTTCAGCGGGATACAGGCCGTGAGATCGCTTTCTTCAGGTAGCTGATGGGTCAGGTCATTTCCTTCAAAATACGGTGTCCCGGTCAAGGCCACCTGTCCAATCAGTCCCGACCCAATCGGAATCTGACGATAGGATTCGGCTTCGATTCCAAACGAGGATCCGAGATCAAGCGTCGAATGTTCAACATTTACCTCAAACACGGCCACCTGTTCCGATCCAATCAAATTGACGACGGTTTCCAAAATACCAGACAGGACACTCGCCCGGTCGAGCGCCTCGTACAATCGAAAATTGGTGGCATACAGGTTTGAGAGGGCAAAATGTTGCTGGCGGACTTCGGAAATGATCATGTCATGAACCATGGCCAGCAACTCGTGGCGGTCCAGTCCTCCAAGTAACGACATGGTCATAAACCCGGAAGATCGCGCCGATGACGTTTTCCGAGCCAGTTGCGTTCGCAGTTGCAATAAGTGCCGGGTTTGTTCTTCGGTTTCAGCGATCTGATGTTCAAGCTGGTGTTGTGCCGATTGCAGGCGAGCCAGTTCGGGTGCTATCTCGCCCATCTGTATCAACAGGGTTGCTTTCTCGGTTTGTAATAAAGCCACGCGGCGGCGAAGGTCCTTATTTTCATTGACCGAAACACGCATTTTATCAATCTGCCTGGCCAGCACGACCTGTTCCTGTTTGAGTTGGGTGAGCAATCGGGAAAGTTTTCTGAGATGACGGCGCAGTGTTTCCAGTGAACTGGTTGTGGGACCCGCCACCTGCAGGTCTGATGTCGGTTGACGAAGTTCCAGGTGAGACATAGGTGCTCCATTGTAAAATAACTTAAAACCATTGAGAGCCGAGGACTGAAACTATCGGGCTATGGGCTGAGCACAGGCTCAACGATTGAAACATTTGTCTTTTCCTCAACCCTGAATCCGATACCGTGGACCCTGAGCGGTATTCACGCGATTAAACCAGAGATTTCCAGAACGAACTGGCCTGGATGAGCGATGGGTGCCGGGCCGCGAAAAGCTGGCTGGCAATCACCCGAAACGAGCGACTGGCGGGGCGGCCTGGGGCATACCAGACCACCGGTTTTTGAACATCAGCCGCTTTGGCCAGGAATTCGTCATCCGGTATGGCCCCCAGGTATTCCAGCGGATGATTGAGAAATCGGACAGCGCTTGAATTGAGTTGTCTGAAAATTTCCTCACCGTCACGAATGCTCAAAATGCTGTTGACGACAATCCAAATCAGTTTGGTCGGAGAATGGCGATGAATGGCTTTGATCATGCCATAGGCTTCGACAATCGCCGGGGGATCGGGGGCTGTCAGCAACACGACTTCGCTGGCCGCGCCCAGTACCCGGAGCGTCTGCTCGTTACACCCGGCTGGGGTATCAATCAGGGTAAAAAACGAGTTTTGTTCGACCTGTTCCAGCTCGGTCAGAACCTGGTGGGTTGTGCCAATGAGTCCGAATTCCGACATCCCACGACTTGCGGAAATCAGTCGGATGCCCTGTGGCGTGGTCGTCATAATTTCGTTTAACTGGCAGGCCCCAATCAACACATGGCTCAGATTATAGGTTGGGCCAGCTTCGAGCAGGGTATTGGATGTCACCGAGCCATTTTCAATATTGACAACTGTAATTCCTCGCCGTCGCAGGGCCAGTTCAAGGGCGACATTGGCGACAAAATGCGTTTTTCCAATGCCTTGCCCGCCGGTAACCGCAATGGTTCGGCTTGTGACCGCACTCCCAGAGAGCGCAGACGCCAGATCGGTCGGCGGAAGCGAAGAGGTTGGTGCAGAATAATTGTTCATGGGGGGCCTCGAACAAAAGTTTGGGTCGTTCTTTAACTGGAAAGAATCTGAGCCGACATAATTACAAAAGATTGATTTGGCGTCGCCTCAAGTCTGAGCGCTGGATACCGGTTTGCCGAAATAAACTAAAACTACGACCTGCAATTGAGGTGCCACAATCATCGCTCTCTGCTGGAAACACCTGGCTGCAAACCAACGCCTGGATTGATCACTGCACGCGGCATTGTTGTGAATGATTCTGAGTTCTGACACGAGGTAGGTTCAAAACTTACTGTTTCCATCGGACCCCGGTTTGGGGCTTCCCATCACGATGCCAAATTCTTCGTTGGTAAGAGGTAAAACTTCAGGATGGGCGTTTTCATTGCCGAGCAGGATAATGCTGATCCGGCGATTGGAGGGCGCGTAGGGATGTTCGGGATCCAACAGCTCAGTATCGGCATATCCGACAATGCGATGGATTCGTTTCGGGTCAACACAGGCTGCTTCTAACTCGCGCCGGGCAGCATTGGCCCGATCTGCCGAAAGCTCCCAGTTGGTGAAGTGTGAAGTCGGATAGGTATAAGCATCGGTGTGTCCCCCAATTTGAATTTTGTGTGGGAGTTTGCAGATCACCATGGCAATTTCATCGAGCAGGTGCCGGGTTGTTGGATTGAGTGTGGCACTGCCTGATTCAAATGAACTCTGCTCGGCCTTATCCAAAATCTGGATGCGGAGTCCCTGTTTGACCATATCCACTCTGACCTGATCATGAAACGACTTTAATTTCCCCCCGGCCCCAAGCTGTTTTTTGAGGATAACCGCTGTGTCATACAAGGCTGCCTGTGAGGCAGGTTCCGAATGCGTGAGTGAAACCGGGCTGGATAGGGCCTTGTTTGAACCATCAAAAATTCCGCCATTGGTGGTTTGAAAGACGCCAGGCGAGCGAAAGTAATTGGCCAGATTTTCCTTGAGCTTTTGATCGCCCTGTGTCACCAGCCACAGGACCAAAAACAGCGCCATCATGGCGGTGACAAAATCAGCATAGGCCACTTTCCAGGCGCCTCCGTGGTGGCTGTCATGAGATCTGGCTTTTTTATAAATAATGCGGCGGCGGGGACGATCAGTCATGAGAATACCCGTTTGCAGTCAGTAGTTGTACCATTTTGGGATCAGGGGCTCGGGGTCAGGGGTCAGGGAAATA
Source organism: uncultured Clostridia bacterium (assembly GCA_964639175.1). Taxonomy (GTDB): domain Bacteria; phylum Acidobacteriota; class Blastocatellia; order Chloracidobacteriales; family Chloracidobacteriaceae; genus JACQXX01. Next base: position 18,763 of record CAZXCE010000060.1, on the reverse strand, counting down.
CAATTTTTTCAATAATTTCGCCTTTCCATAAGGCGAGAGCTTCAGTCCAAAATGGTATTAAGTACCTTGTCAAAAGTTTCCTGAGATATTGAATGTTGGAAGTGGTTGGTTTTTTTCGTGTATTTCGTGTGTTTCGTGGTTCAAAATGTCTGGAAATTTTCGGTAAGGTACTTACCGGGGTTTGATTTCACGCAATTGTTTTTCAAGCTCAACACCAGGCGGACGATCAAAACTAAACACGGTCCGACGGGCAAACTCAACCGCCGTTCCAGGCGCGGCGCCGTTGGCAAAGGCGATCAACCCGGCCCGGATACATTGAAGGTATTTGGCTTCGTCGTGGGCAATTTTTTCAATACAGGTGGCCAGCGGAGAGACCATGCCATACGACAGCAACAGTCCAAGAAATGTACCAACCAGCGCGGCGGCCACGTGATGACCAATCACTGCCGGTTCCCCGTCAATATGCTGCATCGTCACCACGATTCCAAGCACGGCGGCCACGATTCCCAATCCCGGCAGTGAGTCGGCGGCTTTGTTGAGAATACCTGGGGCAATCGCATTTTCTTCGTGGTGGGTTTCGAGTTCGGTATCCATCGCCAGTTCAATTTCGTCTGGATGGGCCGCCCCATTGACCAGCAGCGTGGCGGCACCACAGAAAAAGTCGAGCGCATGATGATGGTGCAGGAAAAACGGATACTTGGTAAAAATAGGCGATGAGGTGGGTGTCAAAATATCGCCTTCAAGGGCAAGCCAGCCGCTTTTTTTGACATTGATAAAGACCTCATATTGCATCTTCAAGAGTTCGGAAAAGGCGCTTCGGTTATAGGGTGACCCTTTGAGCACGACCGGGGCCTGGTCAATCACCAGCTTGAGTAATTTAAATGGCGAGCCAATCACAATCGAACCAAAGCAGGCCCCAATAATCACCACCAGCTCGGCAGGTTGTAACAAAACCGCCATCGAGCCGTTGACCATCAAATACCCGCCGATCACGCTTGCAAATACAATAATTAACCCAATCAGTACCAGCATACGCCTGTCCTGCACTGTTTCCAGAATACACACCTGAGTGTGCTGGATCGAAATTTTGGGAGTTCACCCTTGAGCAGGCCGTAAGAAAAGTACTGTGCAACACTCAATCATTTGAAAGGATAAAGTCTTACCAGATAACGAGTTCTGTGGCTCAAGCGTGAACTCTGATCCTGCAGGATTATGTTTGCAAGCAATATGCCATTGTGGGGGAATGGGCGGAAGAAAGTAGGCGAAAGGGTGGCGGGCTTACGGCGGAAGATATGAGGGGTTCTATGTACCATTTGGTCAAGAACCCCTCGTGTTACAGAAGCGCTAAATTATTGAAAGAATTGTATTTCGTTGACCACTGCCCCTGAGCACCTGATCCTAAAATAAGTACCTTACCGAAAATTTCCAGACAGTTTGAACCACGAAATACACGAAATACACGAAAAAAACCAAACACTTCCAACATTCAATCGCTCAGGAAACTTTTGACAAGGTACTTAATACGCTCTGTCTTCTTTAGCTCTGAGTTGGCGGGGCTTGCCGCCGCATACTTTAAATGATTTGGAGCAAATCCTGGAGCGTCTGATTGAGCGTGGTCACCACTCGCGAATTGGCCTGGAACCCACGTTGGGCAACAATCAAATTGGTGAATTCGGTGGCCAGATCAACATTGCTTTCTTCCAGAGCACCACCCACGACGCCACCTCGACCGCCTGTGCCAGGGCGACCAATTGAAGCGGCGCCCGAACTGATGGTTTCGCCCAGTTGATTGCCACCCTGACGACTCAATCCGTCTTCCGAATTAAAAACCGCCAGGGCCACCTGTCCCGCTGGCCGGGTCTGCCCATTATTAAAGACGGCGATGACCATTCCGGTTGGATCAACCGACAATCCGGCAATGGTTCCAGCCGAATACCCGTCCTGGTTTGACGAGGAAACGCCAGATTCAGCCGCATAATTTGACACATTGGCCGTTCCATCGGCTTCGTACAGGTTTACCGCGATGTTTGGCAGCGTTGCACCGTTGAGTGTCGAGGCGTCTGGCACCACATCCAGTCCACCTGGTGCCGCTGGTGCCGTCAGATTCCCGTCAGAGTCAAATGTCAATGCCGCCGGGGTGACGCTGGTCACCGGAGTGCCGTCTAAGTCTCCGGCCACTGAATAGTTGAGATCACTGGTTTTGGTATAGACCAGATTTAAGGTATGCGAGGCGCCAAGCGAGTCATAGACCACGACGCTGGCGGTAAATTCGGTGCCAACCGGGTCGGCTGAGTTTAAATTGAATTTTTGAGTGACCTCGGTGGTCATATTTGGCTCAAGCGTCTGGCCAATTGGAATTTTCAATGCTTCGAGCGGGGCATTGTCAGGCACCACGCCGTTGGTGGCGTTGTACCCTTGAACCTGGAATCCGTTTGGTGTGACCAGATAGCCCTCGCGGCTTAACGAGAAATCCCCGGCCCGGGTATAGTTTTGAACGCCCTGGGTGTCCTTAACCACAAAAAAGCCGTTTCCTTGAATCCCCATATGTACCGGCGAAGTTGATGGTTTGAGGGTTCCCTGACTGTAATCAGTCGAGACGCCGGCGATGCCAACTCCGGTTCCAACCTGGACCGGGTTCCCCGCCGCGTTAAACCGCAACCCCAGCGAATCATAAAATTGATCTGAAAAGCTCATTGATCCGCTTTTAAACGCCGTTGTATTGGAATTGGCAATATTGTTTCCAATCACCCCTAATGCGCTGGATTGGGCGCGCAGCCCGGAAAGTGCAGTCGAAAAAGAAAATGAGTAGGGCATAGAGCCTCCATAGATCTGAATGGTTGAAGAGGTGGGCCGCCAGTCTGGGTCAGGCGCCAGAGCCGCCGAGCGCATCCAGTTTTTGATTTATGGTGATGAGCTGGTCCAACTGGCTGAATTGAGCCAGTTGCGCGACAAATTGCATTCCATCTTGAGGTTGCAGTGGATCCTGGTTTTTTAACTGGGCAACCAGCAACGTCAGGAACATGTCTCGATCAGGTGCTTTCTGACCGGTGGTGGTGGATTGTGGTGAAGGTGTGCTCGCAAACGGTGACATCGAGATTCCGGGTGTTGACATGGTGGTGTTCTCCATAATGAAATGAAACAAAGCAGGGCTCACCGCAGAGGTCGTCCCTGAGATTAAGCCCGTAAACTCACCAGCCCATCAGCGCCCAGGTGGACCGTTGAGTGCGTTTCCTCGTCTGACGTGGAATCACCTCCCAACCCGGATTTGCGCTCGACCGTCGGCACCGGTTGAGAAGATTGGTTTTGATCAAACTGATGGTGTGAACTGGCTTCGGCGTTGAAATGAAGATGGACTTCAACCTGGCCGGAAATCGGCCCGGCCTGTTCCAGGGCTTCCCTGAGCATTTGAACACCGCGACCCAGTTCGGTGTGGGCTTCGAGCGTTTCCGTGACAATCTGGGTGTTCAAATTCCCGTCACCAGTCCGGGAAAGCGTCACTTCGACCTTCCCCAGATGGTCCGGAAGCAGGTGTAAGGTTAAGGTTTTGATTTTGGAGCCCGTTGCCCCAGGGATGGCTTCCAAAATCGGATTGACAAGCTGACGCGAAGGCGTGCTGGCCGAAGACGAAGAACCAGGCTGGGAGACCTTGAGCATCTGGTGTTGAGCGAGGTCTCCCAGCTCAGATACCTGCAGCGAGGTCGCTGGTTCATCGTCAGTGCTGGCTGATTCTACCGGGAGTTCGGGCGGAGGAATGGTGGGAAGTCCCCCCTGGGCAGGGTCGCGGGGTGGGGCCGATGCGACAAGATATGACGGGGGGAGGGAGGCGGCGACAGGTGACTCTTCTGCACCCTGGGGGCCGGTTGATTCAGGAGGCTGGTTCAACTGATGGCTGACCGCTTCGCGAACCTGGGCCACCCAGGCGGTGGGCTGACTGTTGGGAGAGGGCATCCGAAATTCATAGCCTGCGCCTTGACTCAAGGGTGCCTCCGCACCCGAACAGAGATCAACCGGTTGCTGTGACTGGCGAGGGATTCGAACTTGAAATGCCGGGGGGGTTACTTGCATCAGATGTGGCGGCTCGGCTGGCCACAGCGGTTGCTCGATTGCCGGGGAGGCTGGGGAGCGTCCAGCCAGTTTTGGGGTCAACTGGTGAGCTTCAGGGGAAACCCTGATGGGTGGCTCGGCCAGGCTTGTGTCTGAAACCGGGTTGCCACCGGGCAAACCTGGGTGTGGTTCAAAACCTGACATCGGTGTCGAGAAGCCGACTTTGGTCATGGTTGAGAACTGAAAAAGGGGTGTCACCGGGCTCAATTCTGATGGAACCGGTTGGGATGACTGACTTGCTGGCGGAGCTGGATTGATCGGATTTTGAGCAATTCCGGCTTCGGTGTACGGCGTATCTTCGACACCCGATTGTCCACCTGAGTCAAACAAATCATTCATGTTCATTGAAACTGCATCTCGCGAACCCGAAACCGATGGGGCGGTGCCTGGTGGCTCAAAAAACACAGGGACCGGTGACCAGTAAAATGGATGGTGGGTGGGGATGGGCAGTCCGGCTGTCAGATCCACGTCGGTGGCGTCTGAGTGACTGGCTTGAGGCTCGGCCTCCGGTTCATTTTGAGCCGGAAGCTGGGCCGGTGACTTCCAGTCTGTGCCAGGGGAAGACAAACCATCGGTGAGTGATTGGGAAAACACGGTGAACCAGTTGGCCAGGGCCGGTGAGGCTTCGGTTGGTTGCGGGACCGTTGCGGCCAGTGTCAGTGGTTCAAGTGTTGGTGACCAGTTTGTAATCATGATCAGCCCCAAAGTAATACCTGTTTGCAATGAAGGCAGTGTATTACAGAAAAGTGAACTCATTGAAAAGATTGTATTTCCCTGATTCCTGACCCTGACCTCCTGCCCCCAAAAGGGCAATGGCATTAAGTTAAGGATGGGAGCGCGGGCATCCTGCCCGCTGATAGTTCAATTTCAACCGACTGCGGGCGAGACGCCCGCGCTCCCAGGTGAAGAATATTTTCTTAACTTAATACCATTGCCCCAAAAGGGGAGGAGCTTGTTTTTCCCACATCATTTGGTCAGGCAAACTGGCCTTCCAGCCGGCGGCGTACAAAGGCCATGGTTGTAATTTCATCCAGCGATTTTTGTTCAAGCCGTTTTACTTCGGTCAAATATTGAGTTCGCTGACGGGCCTGTAAGGTATCAAGCACCTGAACGTGGCGATTGGCCTCAAGCGTGACACTGCGTTGTGCCTCTTGAGCGGTTGCCAGATCTTTGAGTCGTTCTCGTTCAACCTGCTCGCGTTGGGCAAGGTGGCCCAGATAGGCGGTATGAAGCGCGATTTCATCTGGCGTTACGGTTGGTTGACTTAAAACGTCAAGATAGGTCTCAGACGCTTTCCATTGCTGACTGACCAGACCATCCAGTTTGGCCTGAGCTTCGGTCACAACCGCGGTTCGGCTGGCCAGTTCGCGTTCGGCGGCTTCAAGCTGAGCACTGCGCCAGTTATGAACTGCCTGTAAGGAAAAGGAAAACCGTTTCATGAGATGTTGTCCTCCAGGGGTCTGGGGTTGAGGTGCCTCAGTCGTGAACCTCACCGTCCTACGTGCAAGAGACGTTCCACAGCCGAGGGAAATGCGACTGATTCACTCCGACTTTGCCGGAGAAATCCCAAAATTTCGTCATTTCTGGCAATTGCCTGATCAACCAGCCGGTTGCTGCCGGCCTGATAGGCACCGATGTTGATCAGGTCTTCAACTTTTTCATGCGCTGCCATCAGTTCGCGAAGGCGGCCAGCCGCCCGGACCTGTTCCGGCGTGGTGACTTCTCGAAACAGACGGGAGGCGCTATTTAACACATCAATGCAGGGATAGTGGTTGCGTCCGGCCAGGGTTCGAGACAGGATGATATGTCCATCCAAAATCGAGCGCACGGTGTCGGCAATCGGGTCATTGAGATCATCACCATCAACCAGAACCGTGTAAAAGGCAGTGATCGAGCCGCTGTTTGAAAAATTCCCGGCTCGTTCCAGAAGCCGGGGGAGCAACGCAAACACTGACGGCGTGTACCCTTTTGACGAAGGCGGTTCGCCGGCGGCCAGTCCGATTTCACGCTGGGCCATCGCGCAGCGGGTGACCGAATCCATAATCAGAAGAACTTTGGCGCCCTGATCCTTAAAATATTCGGCAATCGCCGTCGCCGCAAAGGCAGCCCGAATGCGCATCAACGGCGAATCGTCAGAGGTCGAAACCACCACGACGGAATGGCTCATGCCTTCCTCGCCCAGTTCCTGTTCGATAAAGCCCCGCACCTCGCGGCCACGTTCCCCGATCAATCCGATCACGTTGACATCCGCCGTGGTGTGTTTGGCCATCATGCCAAGCAGTGTCGATTTTCCGACCCCAGAGCCACCAAAGATGCCGATGCGCTGACCGGCGCCGACGGTTAAGAGCCCGTCAATGGCACGAACCCCGGTACCGAGCGGCTCAGTGATGTTTGCCCGAGCCAGCGGGTTGATACAGTCACGGTATAGCGGATAGGCATCTGAATGCGAAATTGGACCCAGCCCGTCCAGTGGGCTGCCAAGGGCATCAATCACCCGTCCGAGCAGCCCGGCGCCAACCCGAACCTGTGCCGCCACGCCCGCCGCCACCAATCGGTCACCAGGCCGAATCTGAGGCATTTGCCCAAGTGGAAGCAACAGGATGGTTGAATCACGAAACCCGACAACTTCAAGCAGCGACTCTGGGGCTGAAGGGTGGTTTGATTGGTGGTCGAGGTAACACAGGTCCCCAACCGAAACAAAGGGGCCTTTGGATTCAACCACCAGGCCAACTGCCCGGGTAATCGTCCCCAGAGATCGGATTGGGTCAATAGATTCAAGTCGTTGCAAATGATTGGTCAGCATAAGTACCTTACCGAAAATTTCCAAACATTTTAACCACGGAAACCACGGAAAACACGGAAAAGAATCAAGCACTTACCAAACCCAATATCTCAGAAAATTTATGATAAGGTACTTAATTATAACGATAAACCCAATTTCTGAACCCGATGACTTCAGCCCTGGCTTTCCAGGTTAGGTGCCAAAAAACCCGCGTTCGATTTCAGCAAATTGCTGACTGATGCGGGCGTCAATGTCTCCGAAATCAGTTTCAACCACACATCCCCCAGGATCAATCGTGGGGTCTTCGACGAGTTCGAGGGCATAGCCGGTGCCTAATTTTTCGCGATGGTTGAGCACAAACTGGTATTCATCCGGATTGAGGTGGATCCGGGCAACTGACCGGCGATTGATTCGGGACAGGGCCACCCGGACCAGGGACAGGACGATTTCGCGGTCAACGGTTACTTCGCGATGGACAATCTTTTTGGCAATTTCAATCGCCAGTTGAACCAGATCTGATTCTGACTGTTCAGCCATCAGTTGCGGGAGGATCGCCAGGTCTTCGAGCGATTGAGCCATTTTGCCGCGTAATTCGGCGACGGCGGCGGCCAGTTCCTCCTGCATCCGGGCGCGGCCTTCGCGTAAGCCATCTTCCCGGCCCCGCATGAGTGCCTGTTCGCGGGCGGTGGCTTCAATTTCAGCCGCCCGACTTCGGGCCACGGCAACCAGTTGATCTGCCTGGGCCCGGGCCGCCTCTAAAATGGCAGTGGCTTGAGCCTGAACCATCCCCAGGTCTGGCTGGGGTTCCTCAGGAAAATCGTCAGCCACGGTGGCTGGGCCGGGTTTTTCAAAGACTGAAAAACTCTGATGTGACAACTCGCTGGCTGAAAAGTGAGTGGGGACTCGCCAGGGTTGTACCGTTCCATCTGCCTGATAGGGAGATTTCCCCAGTTTGGGATCCGATAAATCTGGTGGTCGCCAGGCAAGGTGATTGATGTCCTGCTTAAATACCCTAACCGACATATACTTCACCTCCCGAGCCAGACAGGCTGATAATGCCTTTTTCATCCAGCTCGCGCAGCGTGTTGACGACTTCCCGTTGAGCGGCTGAAACATCCTTGAGTTTGACCTGTCCCATAAATTCCATATCTTCCTTCATCATCTCGACTGCCCGAACCGACATATTAGAGAAGAACCGGGCCTGGATTTCAGGAATCGCATTCTTGAGCGCCAGGGCAATGGTTTTCTTGTCAACGCGCTGCAGGATTTCGCGAATCCCCATATCTTCAACCAGCAGCAGGTCATCAAAGGTCACCATCAGGTTGCGAATCGACAGCGCCAGATTGGGATCTGACAACTCGATTTCTTCCAACATTTTGCGTGCCACTTCGCGATCCAGCCGGTTGCATAGACCGGCCACGGCCCGAATGCCGCCAACCGATTGCTGGCTGAAATCGCCCATATTTTTGAGCTTTTGCTCAAAGACAACTGAAAGCCGTCGAATGACATCGTGCGAGACTGACTGGAGCCGCGCCATGCGCATAATCAGTTCAGCCTGGGTTGATTCCGGCAAACAACTGACGGTTTCGGCTGCCTGTGAGGCATCAAGGTGCGCCAGGACCAGGGCGATGGTTTGTGGGTGCTCGTTTTGCAACAGCTTGGACAATTGTTGCGGGTCAAATTTTCTGAGGGATTGAAACCGGTTGGACGATTCGATGGATTGGGTAATCCGGTCCAAAATCCGCCGGGCGTTGTCGGGCCCGAGCGATTTAATCAGCAGACGTTTGGCAAAATCCAAACCGCCCTGGGCCACATAATCCTGAGCCCGGTTGAGGGTATAAAACTCTTCCAGGACATAGGTTGCGACATCGGTTGAAATACTCCGCATGGCGATCAGTTCCCGCGAAATCGCCTGCATTTCCTCTTCATCGAGGTGCCGAAACACTTCGCTGGCCACTTCATCGCCCAGGAGAATAGAGAGGATTGCGGCTTTCCTGACACCCGTGAGTTTAAACCGGGATGCCTGAGTCATCAGCGGTATGGGCGTTATTTCCGGCTCATCTGTCGGTTGAAAATCAAGCTGGGGAGAAGTGTCGCTCATAATCATTCTTCGTTTTTCTCAGTCAAAATGGCTGGACCCTGGAGTGTACAGCCATTAAATTTCAGAAAACTTTTGGCGGTGAGGGGTTTCAGGTTCTTCCTGGAGCCAGCCACGCAAGGTTTGAGCCAGTTTTTGTGGTTCTTTCTGGCCCTGCTCAATGAGTCGTTTGCGTAACAGGGTGCTGCGGGCGCCCTGCAAATTTGGCAGCTTGGAGTCCAGTTCCATTTCAATTTCAGCTTCCATCTGGGCCACTGTTTTTGGTTTGGCGATTGCCGCCGGTTCTGAGGTTTCAAGCAACGCCCTGGGTTCTTCAGACAGGGCGGCGAGCGCCTGTGAGACTTCGGTGCGTGATTCAATGGTTTTTCCCTCAGTCAGTGCGAGTTGTTGTGCTTCGGGCAGCAAGGTTTGTGATCTGGCGGGAACCGGGTTGGACCGGAGCAGGCGTAATGCCGGGCGAATCACCAGTAGAATAATAAAGAGTGCCAGCAGCGCCAGACTGCCATATTTGATCAGGTATCGGGTCAGTTCCTGGTTGCGCTCCCACCACCGAACGGGCGCCGTTTCAACTGGTTCCCGTTGGAACGGAATCATATGCACCACAATTTGATCTCCGCGCCCGGTGTTGATGCCGACCGCTGCCGCGACCAGACCCTGGATTTTTTCCTGATCTTGCGTTGTGCGTTTGACGGCATCGGGACCGGTTGGATCATCGAGCAGAACCGAGACTGAGAGGCGGGTCAGGGTACCGCCGGCGCCAATCGTGTGTCTGGCAGTTTTGTCAATTTCATAAGTGGTGGTACTGGTGATGCGTTCATCGCCAACCCCGGTCACCATGGGTTTGGTGGGGTCAGTGGGGGGAGCCGCCGGGTCGAGTTTCGTCGGGTCAACCGTGGTCGTGATGGCTGGCAGGGTTGGGTCATTGGCTCGCGTGCCAACCACGCCGCCGGGGCCACCGGTTTTATTGCGGTACTCCTGGGCCAGTTGCTGCATCCGGATGACCTGTGACTTGGGGTCATACTGTTCCTGGGTTTCTTCGACTTCGCTGAAATCAATCTCCGCCGAAACGTTGGCCCGAACGTGACCGATGCCAACCAGTGGTTCAAGCAATTCCACCACTCGGGCTCCGGTTTCAGCTTCAAACTTGCGGCGCACGGCCAGCAAAGAGTCCAGTTTGTTGACACCTTTCAGGCTATCCTGTTGTCCACCAGCCAGCAGCCGGCCACGGGCGTCGGTCACCGACACGTTGTCTGGGGTCAGACCTTCGACCGAACTGGAAATCAGGTTCACAATTGATTCAACTCGTTCCTGGGGAATATCCGGTCGTTTGAGCGTGAGCAGGACCGCTGCCTTGGCGGGTTCAGATTTTTCGGTGAAAAGTGATTCGCGGGACTGGGTAATGTGCACCCGGACGGATTGAACTTCGGCCATGCTTTCAATGGTTCGGCTTAATTCGCCTTCCAGTGCCCGTTGATAGTTGACCTGCTGGGTGAAATCCGTCATGCCGAATGAATTTTTATCAAAGAGGTCAAAGCCGACATGGCCGTTTGAGAGCATTCCCGAACCAGCCATTTGCAACCGGGATTCATTGACCTGCTCGGTGGGGACCAGAATCGTACTGCCACCATTTGAGAGACGATAGGGAATGCCAGCCGCTTTGAGTTTTTCAACTATTGCCTGAGCGTCTGAGCTTCGCAGGTCGCTAAACAAAACGCCATATTCTGGTTGTGAATTGAAATACACCAACCCACCGATCAACCCCAGCGTGGCAAGGGCCGCGCCGATGATGACAAATCGCTGCACAGGGCTGAAGCGATTCCAGAGGTCTCGAAATTGAGTTAGTGTGTTTGACATAACAATAAATATGATTTCGGGTTGAGCGTATATGGGAAAGCTAAATTATTGAAAGAAGTGTGCTTCCCTCAACTCTTAGCCCCATACCCTCAGCCCAGATTGGTGTTACACCTGCATGCGCATGATTTCTTCATAGGCGCCGATGATTTTATTTCTTACCTGGAGGCCAAATTGAAAATTCAGGTCTGCGGTTTGAAGCGTTACAATTGTTTTATGCCAGTCTGGCGAATCACCCGTCAGGGTCTTTACGATTTCCTGACTGGCCCCTTTTTGCTGGGTGTTAATGCTATCAATTGCAGTTCGGATGGCTGATGCAAACGGGAGCGAACCCGTTCCGGCACCAGCCTCTTGCGGTTGATTGAGTTTTAACTGTCCGCTGAGAAAACTTGTTGGAAGACCTGTGATGTTCATACGAGGTTCCTCTCCAAAGACCCTTTGAAGTACCGGAAAGTAATACAATTTTTGACTGGCCGGGCACCTGTTCTCAGAAAACCGTTGCCGACAGGTTCAGGTCCATACCCGCCTGCGGGCGGCTACCCTTCAAACAGTTTGAGGCTGGTCCGCGCCATTTCCTTCACGGTGTTAAACGCGGTTACATTGGCTTCAAACGCACGGGTGGCCGATAAGATATTGACGGTTTCTTCCAGGGGGTTGACGTCTGGCAATGTGACATACCCATTGCTGTCGGCGTCTGGATGGTTGGGCTGGTACTGTTTGAGTGTCGGGTTGACATCCTGAACCAGCGTCATCGAGGTCACCCCTTGCAGCGAGGCGGTTCCATTTTCGGGGGTATCAAACAGCGAACCAGTTGGAAACAATGAGCCTTCGGTTGCTGCCGTTGGTTCCATCGGCTTGACTTCAAACACAACATCCCGGCGGCGGTATGGGGTGCCATCCTGCGCGCGGGTGGTGTTGGCATTGGCCAGATTGGCAATTGAGGCTTCGAGGCGCTCGCGTTGCGCGGCCATGCCCTGTGAAGAAATTTGAAACACGTTGGTCAGTGACATCTCGTTACTTTCCTTCCCGGATTGCCGTTCGCAACCCGCGCAAATGAGACTGGATCAGTTGGATGCCAAACAGGTATTTCATTCCAACATCGGCCATCGTTGACATTTCAGCCGCCACATCAACCGTGTTGCCATCCAGGCTGACCGGGTTTCCCGGTTGTTCCACTATCGTGAGTTGCCCGCCAGCGCCGCCAGTTTGAATCTGTTCCAGTTTGTGGATGTCCACCGAAGCTGGCACCGCTGCATCCAGAAATCCCTGGGCCGTTCGTTGGAGCAGTGCTGCGGCATCCGGTTGAGCCGGGTTTACCTTCTGGGCGGCAAGTTTGAGAAATTCATCGAACTGGACTGTTTTGGCGGTAAAGCCGGGCGTGTCAGCATTGGCAATATTGGCGGCGGCAACCTGAGAACGGCGGCTTTGGATATCGAGAAACGTTGAAATCAAGTTTGTGATTGGGGTGGCATTCGGGATGTCGGTCATAGTGGGTTCCTCCGTCCATCACACACCAGAGCAACTCCTGTGCCGTCACAGGTGGTCAGATACCGTTGCCGGCGTTTTTCTGGCAATACCTGGCTCCGAAAAAGGAGCAGATGGACAAATTCCCGAGGACACACCGGAAAAATTTGTGTGGCACACGATCAGCATCAGCCCAAACCAGAATTTCGCAACATATCTTTTTTAAGGATAAATCCAGGTTTATCCAGCAATGTCAGCCTTGTGACACCAAAAACCAGGGCTGGCGATGAACCGGCACCAATTTTTCCGGAATCACTCAAGTTTTGAACCAGGTGTGCCGATAGAGTGAGTAACTGGTCTTTAAGACGCAGGAAGAATCTTTCGAACGGGATACAATCAGAATGAAAATCCAGCGAATAGACGCTTTTTCCTCAACCTCTTCCGTCCAGGAACACAAATTGCTGGAGAGATAAGCTTATGAAACTAGATCATGTGTCCGAAACCATTCCTGAAGGATCACGCCAGAAAGCCAGCCGGGCTGGGGTTGAGCAAATTGCCAGACCTTCGACCTCAGAAACTTCCGGCACTGCTGGTTCGGGGGCACCGGCGCCGACGGCCCAGCCAGCCGTCACGGTGAACCTGTCACCCCAGGTTGAAAAAACACGGCAACTGATCAAAACGGCTCAGGAACTCCCTGATATCCGGCAGGATCGGGTGGCCGAACTCCGGCAGGCGATTGAGTCTGGAACCTATCATCCAAAAGCTGAAGATATTGCCAGCGCGTTGCTTCAGGCCGAAACCAAAACGTAATCGTGAGGGGTTGTGACTGGGGCCGCGGCCATTGCTGGCCCGACGCGTGGAGGAAAGAGATGTATGTCAGAAGAAATGATTCGACGCACGACCGAACTGATGCGAGAACAGACACATTCCTACCACCGCCTGACCAGCAACTGTGAGCAACTGATTGTGGCTCTGGCTCGTGGCAACCCAGAACAAATTGAAAACCTGACGCGAACCGGCGAGCGGGAATTGCTCACCATCCGATCTCGGCTGCTGCAGATTACTTCGACTTTGACCACATTTGCTCAGGCCCGAACCAGCGCGCCCAATCGTGCCCCGATCTCCCCTGAAACCCGGCGCAACTTTGAAGTTGCCTCACAGGCGTTGATCCAGGCGGCCCAGGCCTTTCAACTGGTGCGTCAGCGATCTGCCTCACTGGCGGCCAATGGAACCGTGTTTGCCCATGCCTGCCTTGAAGCGTGCGGAGGACTGGCCACCCGGTATACATCTTCGTATGGCAAACGGAGGTGAGATATGGGGATCCATTTTTCACTCTACAATATTGGACAAAGTGCCTTGCGAACCAGCCAGCTTGGGCTGGCCACCACCGGTCATAATATTGCCAACGTCAACACCCCCGGCTTTTCGCGCCAGGAAGTTCAGCAATCAGCGTCACCAGGAATTGGGACACAGCCGTTGCTGGCTGGAAACGGCGTCACCATTGATGGGGTGCGTTCGATGCGGGACAGTTTTATTGAAACCCGACTGGTGACCGAAACGGGTGTTTCTGGTCGGTTGACGGCCCAACGTGATGCCTTGCTTCCGGTCGAAGCTGCATTCAATGAAACCAGCGGCGGTGGCATCAGCGCGGCGATCTCCAATTTTTTTGGCGCCTTTCGCGACCTCGAAGCCCATCCGACATCGCTCCCGCTCCGCACTTCGGTTGTCCAGGCCGGTCAGCAACTGGGTGCTGCCTTTGGCCGGACAGCCTCGCGACTGGGCGATATTCGAACCCAGGCAAATTCCCTGCTGGTTTCAACCGTCGATCAGGTCAACACGCTCTCAGACAAAATTGCCGGCCTCAATGCCAAAATCCAGGTCGCTCAATCAACTGGCGGAGCAACCTCTGAGTTGGTTGACAGCCGCAATCAGGCGACAAATGAACTGGCTGAACTGGTCGGAGTAAAACCCAGTTCGAACCAGGATGGGACACTCACGCTCACCCTGGCGGATGGTCACCCGCTGGTGATTGGAAATCAGGCCGCCCGGCTGGTCGCCACGCCAACCCCGCCTGCCGGATTGGCTTCGCTGACGGTCGGCGGCAAACCGGCAGTCATCAATAATGGACAGATCAAAGGGTTGCAGGACGCCATCGGATTGATTGGCACCCAGCTTTCAGACCTGGATTCGCTGGCGGCTTCTATCGCGGATCGGGTCAACACACTCCACACTGCCGGGGAAGATCTCACCGGCACACCCGGGGTTCCTTTTTTTGTCGCATCAACGGGTGTGGCCCCACCCACGGCCAGCACGCTTTCGGTTTCCGGGGTGCTCCAGGCCAATCCAAACCGCGTGGCGGCAGCGGCGGCTGGCGCCGGGAGCGGTGATGCCACCATCAGTCGCCAGATTGCCAATTTACTCACGGATAAAACTTCAACCGTTGGAACAAAAACGGGAGATTTTCATTCGATTTATTCATCGCTGGTGACCGACGCGGGTGAACATGTGAAATCAGCCAGCGATGCACTGGCCACCCAGCAACTGATTTTGACCCAGACCAGCGAGCAACGAAACGCTTTTTCAGGGGTTTCGCTCGATGAAGAAGCCGTGAATCTGTTGCGCTACCAGCGGTCATTTGAAGCCGCTGCCCGGTTTCTCAAAGTGGCTGACGAAACAACCCAAATGATTATTGCCCTTGGCCAATCCTGATCTGACCCTGGTGATTGACACCGACAGGACCAGAACACCCGGAGGCTGACACCTGTATGACCACTTTTCGCATCACCAACCTGACCCAGGATTCCCGACTGATGAACCAGATCAGCCTGCAGCGCCAGCGTATTGCCCAGGCCCAGGAACGAGTTACCACGGGTTCACGGATCAATCGCCCATCTGATGACCCAACCGGCGCTGGAACGGTAGTGCGGCTTCGGACGTCGCAGCAGGAACTCAGCCAGTTGAGCCGCAATGCCCAGGCTGCCGGAGACCAGTTGAGCGCAAGCGATACCTTGCTGGATTCGTATGAACTGTTGCTCGGACGGGTCAAATCGCTGGTTACCCAGGGCGTTTCCGATACAACCACCCAGGAGGGCCGCAACGCGATTGCCACCGAACTGGAGGGCCTCAAAGAGTCAGTCCTCAAGCTTGCCAACCGTCAAAACCCGGACGGAGCATATTTTTTTGGCGGAACCCGGCAAACCGCGCCGCCTTTTGACCCGGTCACGGCGACACCGGCAGGGACGCCGACATCGCCAACGCTCATTCAGATCGAACCCCAGGCAAATCCGATTCAAGCCGGAGTCACTGCCGAATCGGTGTTTATCAATGGCCCGGATACTGTTTTTTCGACCGTTGATGAGCTGGTGACGGCATTGCGTGGCACGGGGAACCCCGTGGCCGATAAAAGCACCCTTCAGGCGGGATTGGGGAAAGTAACGACCTTTGCCCAGCAGGCAATCAGTGCCCGAACGGTGATCGGCAAAGGACTCAATTCGGTTGAAACCGCCCAGGGATACCTTGATCAGTATTCATTTTCGTTGGAGGAGACCATAACCCAGGTGGCCGGTGCCGATTTTGCAGAATCGGCCCTCCAATTGACACAGGCAAACCAGGCCCTGGAGGCAACCCTGCAAAGCGGGGCGAGTATTGGACGCAAGAGTTTGCTTGATTTCCTGGGGTAACCCGTTTGGGACCGGTGTGCGATACGGCATTAACATCCAAACCGAAGAAATATTTCTTTGAAACAGATTGGATTTGAAAAAAAGACTGGTTTCTCAACCCTGAGCCTGGAATGGCATTACTCATTTGATTTTGGAGGCGCTATGTCTACCGCAACTGTTGCTTCACCGCTCGACGGTCAAGCTGTCGCCACAACGCATACATCGACAGCTAAATTAAAATGGATCATTACCGCCGTGACGGTGGTTCTGGTGATTTTCGCCAGTGTCGGAGGATTTTTGTATTTTCGCGGAAAAACCAAAGCCAGTACCAGCAAATCAAAACAGGCTGTCAAAGAAGCTGAATCAACCGAGGCTGAATCATATTCCTCAACCATCCACGCATCTGGTGCGGAGGAAGACACTGCTGCCGAAGACGCCACTCCTGCCTCAAAACCCAAACCCCGCGCCGCACAATTTGAGGCAAAGTCGCTTGGACTCTCCCACGATGGCGAAGTTGAACAGGTGATTGAACTCCAGCCGTTTGTGGTCAATCTGGCTGATGACACTGAGGCGGCTTACCTGCGTATGGGCATCAGTGTTGGGTTTGGAAACAGTGAGGCCGAGGCGGCATCTGAAGAGAATGCAAAGCCCAATCCCTTGTTGACTTCCCGGTTACGGAATGCGTTTTTGGCGCTGTTGATGACCAAAACTTCCACTGATCTTTCGACCCAGCAGGGAAAGATCCAGCTACGGCGCGAACTGCTCAAAGTCGCTCAAGCGGTTGTTCACGACAAAAACATTAGCGCGGTATACATCACCGAATTTTTGATTCAGAAATAAAGGCGGTGGCCTGCCATTGCCTCTTTATGCCATTTGGGACTGAGGGTATTGGGCTCAGGGCTGAGGAAAATACAATCTTTTCAATCATTTAGCCTTCCCGTAATACGAGGTCTTGATTCCAAAATGGTATTACCAGGATGGTTTTACCCCGAGAAGAACGGAGAAAATCCCACAATGGGCACAATCAACACGCTTGCTGATCTCAATACCAGTAACCAGGCCACGATTGCTTCCTGGCAGAATTTCCTGGACCTGGCAATTCCGATCACTATTGAACTTGGCCGGACCAAAATGACGGTTCAGGAAATTTTGGGTCTGGGCCTGCATCAAGTGGTGCAGTTAAACCGCTCGACCGGAGAGGGCATTGACATTTTTGCCTCTGATCGATGTTTTGCCCGTGGCGAAATCATCATGATCGGAGATCGAACCAGCATCCGGATCAATGAAATCCTCACTTCGCAGTACACGCAAAAAGATCCGTTATAGCCTGGTATCAGCCTCCAGTCAGGAGTCAGTCATTCACGAAAATCATCTGATTGAATCACTTGATTGATTTCTCACACGAGACGTTCATTGCAAACCGATATGGTTCTAACCCAACCGAGACCTGTTATGCCAAACACCCGTGGTTTCCAATTCAACCTGATGCTGATGATTGCGGCCCTGTTTCTGGGAATCTCAACCAATCTGGCAGTAAATGCTGCCGGGACTGCCACCCCATCACCTGACACCCCGCCGGTAACCGAAGCGACCCCGCCACCGGCCACTCCTTCCCAGCCAGCTCAGCCAAACCCCGAGCCGGTGACATTTCCGTTAAAAGAGTCACCCCCTCTCTTTTCCGAGACTAACTCAAACCAGCCAGCCCCCGAACCGCCGGGGATCGGCAGCCTGCTCGGGCGGACGGTTCTGGTTTTAGGGAGCGTGATAGCGGTGCTGGTCAGTTTGGCATGGGGTTTGCAGAGATATGGGGTGAATCGGGCAGCTCAATTCGGCGCCCAGGACCTGTTGACAGTCTTGAAGGTTGTGCCCCTCGGTGAACGCCGATTTTTGAGTGTTGTGCGCTTTGGTGATCAGATCCTGTTGTTGGGATCAACGGCTCAATCAATCACGGTGCTGGCTTCTCATACAGAACCCACCGCCCTTTCAGAGGCTGAGTCCACGTTTTCAGGGTGCTCTGTGGCCGAGATGCTGGATTCGGTCAATTTCAAAGAACCATGATGGCACACCTTTTCCTCATACTGACCCAGCTTGCCTTTTCGCCCTGGCTCGCCGCTCTCGTGGCCGCCCCAGCTTCCGGTTCACCTCCCACGCTTCCGATTGATCCAGCCAAAGACCCAACTGGAACGACCCTCCCGCTGCAAATCGTCATTACTCTCACGTTATTAACTTTTATCCCGGCCATCCTGGTCTCGATGACGTGTTTTACCCGGCTGATCATCGTGTTTCATTTTTTGCGACAGGCAATTGGCACCCAGGAGGTGCCAAATAACCAGATTCTCATCAGTTTAGCTCTTTTTTTGACACTGTTTGTAATGGCACCAGTGGTCAGCCAGGTCAATCAAGCCGCCGTACAACCGATGATTGAAAAGAAAATCGGCTATCAGGAAGCCTTGACCCGGGCACTGGTTCCGATTCGGGGGTTTTTATTCAAGCATACCCGCGAAACGGACCTGGCATTGTTTGTGCGGCTCTCGCATACGCCCCGCCCCCAAAAAGCCGATGACGTGCCGACCACGACGCTGATTCCCGCTTTTATGATTTCTGAACTCAAAACCGCCTTTCAGATTGGATTTGTCCTCTTTATTCCATTTTTGGTGATTGATCTGGCGGTTTCATCGGTCTTGTTGTCGTTGGGGATGATGCAGGTTCCGCCCGTCCTGATTTCAACTCCGTTAAAGCTCTTGCTGTTTGTGATGGTTGACGGGTGGTATTTGATCATCGGTTCGCTGGTGAAAAGTTTGTTGT